>JAWOEV010000224.1:0-6228 GCA_046482565.1 Lentisphaeria bacterium
CGGCGGAATGCGCTAGCCGTAAGCTAACGGTTTCCGCCGAAAAGACGAAAGATCGCCGAAAGAGACACGAGCCCTTCGGGTTGGGGCGGCGGCAACCCTTCTCGGGGTTTCGAGTTGTAACGCATTACCGCTGAGGGTAGTGCATGACAACACGAAAACCCCGAGAAGAGCAACCGGCGCTCCCAACAGGAGCGCGATACCTTTTCGCATGGCGTCTAAACAGAACGTACCTGTGATTAAGGAGTCATCATGACAAATAAAACCAACATTCTGTTTATTAGCAGCGACCAGCAGCACTGGTACACAATGGGGTTCCTGAACCCCGAAGTAGAGACACCCAATCTGGATCGACTGGCCAAGATGGGCACGTATTTTGATCGGGCCTATACGGTCAATCCGACGTGTACCCCCACTCGGGCAAGCTGGATTACCGGGATGTATCCGAGTCAGCACGGAGCCTATTCCCTCGGGACAAAGCTGATGGAAAATGTTCCGACAGTAGGCGAGCGTTTCCAAGAAGGTGGATATCGGACTGCATTGGTCGGAAAAGCTCACTTTCAACCCCTTAAATCCACCGACGAATATCCTTCATTAGAAGCCTATCCCATTCTGCAGGACCTCGATTACTGGCGTGGTTTTACGGGGCCATTCTATGGATTTGAAAGGGTCGAATTGGCCCGAAACCACACCGATGAAGCGCACGTCGGCCAGCACTATGCCCTCTGGATGGAAGAGAAGGGATATTCAAATTGGCGCGATTTCTTCTGTAAACGAGGCGGAGGATCAAAGCATTATAATCCGAAACCTGGAGACGCGTGGGATATACCCGAAGAAATCCACTACAACACCTGGATTGCGGAACGAACGAATGCACTGATGGAGCAATACCAAGCGGACGGGGAGAACTTCTTCCTTTGGGCAAGTTTTTTCGACCCGCACCCTCAGTATATGGTGCCCGAACCCTATGCCTCAATGTACGATCCCGCGTCGGTAACCGTTCCTGAACATGTTGAAGGCGAGTTCGACGACAAACCGCCGCATTTTGCCCTGACACAGGAAGAGAAAACCGACTGGAGTGCCTACAAGACGGACGAGGGGGCGAACGCCCTCCATGGGGGAAGCTCCCATCTTTCAAGTCGCGAGACCAAGGCTAAGAATATCGCCACGATGTACGGTATGATGACGATGCTGGACAAGTATATCGGTGTCATCCTGGACAAGCTTGATGAGTTGGGACTGACCGAAGATACCCTAGTGGTATTCACCAGTGATCACGGTGATTTCTGGGGACAGCACGGTCTAACGGCTAAAGCCATCCACCACTACGAGGACCTCCTGCGCGTGCCCCTGATCGCGTCAATGCCTGGAACGATCGCGCAGGACACGCGTTCCACCGCGTTGCAGTCTACGGTTGACCTGGCGCCCACCTTCCTGAGCTTTGCGGGCATTCCCGTCCCACGCATCATGACCGGCCTGGACATGAAGCCGGAATGGACCGGCGAATCGGGGCCGATTCGATCCCATGTGATCGTGGAGAACCGGCATAACCCGACCACTATGAATATGAAAACCTACATTGATGAACGGTACAAGATCACCGTGCATTTCAACCAGGACTACGGTGAAATCTACGACCTGCAAACCGACCCGGGAGAATACACCAATCTCTGGAATTCTGCGGACCATCAGGATCTGAAGCGGGACCTGCTTCTTAAGTTTTTGTACGCCGATATGGCCATCGAGCCCATGCCCATGCCGAGAATCTGCGGGGCCTGACACCTTTTCGCGGACGGTCTAACAAGACGCCATGCGAAAAGGTATCGCACCCATGCCCGTGCTTATTTCGGATGAGATTTTGACTTTCCGGCGGGAATCGCAAGCCGTAAGCTCACGGTTCCCGCCGGAAACTCGACATATCGCCGAAAGAAGCACGGGCCCTTCGGGTTGAGGCGGCGGCAACTCTTCTCGGGCTTTCGAGTTGTAAGGCATTACCGCTGAGGGTAGTGCATGACAACACGAAAACCCCGAGAAGAGCCACCGGCGCTCCCAACATGGGCGCGAGACCTTTTCGCATGGCGTCTGACTAGACCGTCCGCGAAAAGGTATCGCACCCATGCCCGTGCTTATTTCGGATGAGATTTTGACTTTGCGGCGGGAATCGCTAGCCGTAAGCTAACGGTTCCCGCCGCAAAGTCGACATGTCGCCGAAAGAAGCACGGGCCATTCGGGTTGAGGCGGCGGCAACCCTTCTCGGGTTTTTGAGTTGTAAGGCATTACCGCTTTGGGTAGTGCATGACACGAGAAGAGCCACCGGCGCTCATCAATCCGCCTCAGGCGGAGCGTTAGACCTTTTCGCATGGCGTCAATCTAGCATTGAGCATTATGCTTAACAAGTGCGGTAAGGGTTAAGGTCTTATTAAATATAGAGTAGATTGAAACCCGCATGGTACACTCGGGTCATAGATTAGTAAGGAATGTAAGTTTCTGCTAAATATTAAATACCCTTATGAGGTGGTTTAAGTGGCGAGTAAAATAATGAAAGCTTTAGTAATAACCTTTTCTGCAGTGTTTTTGTTTCTGAGATTTGCATACACTGAAAATACGGAGGCTGAAAGTATGTCGAAATATCACGAATTAAGTAAAGAAGAAAAGAGAGTCATTCTGAATAAGGGTACTGAACGCCCGTTCACCGGTAAATATACGGACCATGCTGCGAAAGGCGTTTATCTTTGCCAGCAATGTGGCGCACCGTTGTTCTTATCCGAGGATAAATTCAAGTCGGGATGTGGATGGCCGAGTTTTGATGATGAAATAGAGGGAGCAGTCAAACGCCGGCCGGATGCGGACGGACGAAGAACTGAAATAGTCTGTGCGAGATGCAATGGCCACCTCGGCCATGTTTTTAAGGGGGAGCAGTTAACCGAGAAGAATTTACGGCACTGTGTGAACTCAGTATCGATGAAGTTTTTGCCTCTGGAAGAGAACGGGTTGCGGCGTGGAATTTTTGCGGGCGGCTGCTTCTGGGGGGTGGAGCATTACTTGGATAAATTGCCCGGGGTAAAGAAGGTTGTCTCAGGCTATACCGGCGGGAATGTTGTTAATCCTACCTATCGCCAAGTTTGCTCGAAGGGAACTGGACACGCAGAAGCGGTCATGGTTTGGTTTGATCCTGAAAAAATAAATTACGAAGAACTGGCGAAAAAATTCTTTGAAATCCACGATCCCACTCAGAAAAACCGGCAGGGACCTGACATTGGTGAACAGTACCGTTCCGCCGTCTTTTACTTATCTTCGGAACAGAAGGCGACAGTCGAAAAGCTAATCAAGCAATTGCGCGAAAACGGCTATGATGTGGTAACCGAAGTGGCTCCGGCCCATGAGTTCTATCCGGCCGAGGATTATCACCAAGACTATTTTATCAAGAAAGGGGCGGACCCTGCCTGCCACGCCTATGAAGAACGTTTTTAACGTTTATCAGGTATAAATCTATTACACAGCCGTCCCATGGGATGCTGTGGTTGTATAGAAATAGAAATCGGGATCGCTATCGATATCGAAAACACCACAAGCTCGATTTCGACAGCGATTTCGATCCCGACCCCGACTTTGCCAAGTAAGCGTGGATTTTGGAAAAATCCTAACTGGGGGTATCGATAGAATCGGGACCCACAAACACAAATAAACCAAAAATCATCCCATTCCCAAGAGTTATGGGATGGCAGTGAATCTATGGTTCTTCACGGTTTTCTGTAAAATGACCTGGCTCGCGATTAGGAAATATTGAATATTGAATTCAGAATTCAGAATTCAAAATTTTACAGAAAACCGTGAAGAACCGAATCTATTATATGAAGCCTTTAACCATTTGCCTGGCGGCCTTATCTGCCTGGAGAATATTATCGAGTTTGCGGGGTGATTCAGGTATATGTCTATCCAAGGCTTTGGCGGTGAATGTCCAGATATCCGGAAAACTTATTTGGTCTTGACTAAAAAGCTCAACGGCGACTTCATTGGCAGCATTAAATACGGCCGGAGCAGTGTCGCCAATGTCCAGCGCCTCACGAGCGAGTTTTATGGCCGGGAATTTGTTGTTGTCCAAGGCGTGAAAAGTCAGGTTCGCCAATTCCGCCAGCCGACACCGGGGGAGGTCAGCGGGGCGGCGTTCAGGGTAAGTGAGGGCGTATTGGATGGGCAGACGCATGTCAGGCATTCCCATCTGTACCAGTAAGCCGCTGTCGATCAGTTCTATGCCGGAATGAATAATTGACTCTGGGTGGATTACAACATCTATGCGTTCGTGGGGTATGCCGAAGAGCCAGTAGGCCTCGATTAGTTCCAAACCTTTATTCATCATCGTAGCGGAATCAACGGTGATTTTAGGGCCCATATCCCAAGTGGGATGGGCCAGGGCTTCTTTATAGTTGACGGCAGCTATCTCGGAAGGGGATGATTCTCGAAACGGACCACCGCTGGCAGTCAGCAGTAAGCGGTTGATGTCTTCCTTGCGGCATCCCTGCAGACATTGAAATATGGCGGAGTGTTCACTGTCGACCGGCAGCAGCTTAACGTCGTGTTTATCTACCAGCCCCATGACCAATTCACCGGCGCTGACCAATATTTCTTTACTGGCGAGGGCGATATCTTTGCCGGCTTCAATTGCCGCAATTACCGGTTCGAGGCCGCCGACCCCGGTTATAGCGCAAAGGATAATATCGGCTTCGGGCAGGGTCGCCAGCTCAACGAGAGAGTCGGGTCCGGCCTGACAGCGGCAAGCGTCGGGTGTCTGAACATCGAGTTCTCCGACAAGTTCCGGATCACCGATAACTGCATGCTGTACATTGAAGCGGCATGCCTGTTCCGCCAATTCTCTGGAACGGGTTCCAGCTGCAATTCCAATTACCTCAACCTCATCGGCTAGATTCTGGGCGACCCAAAGTGCATTGGTGCCGATCGAACCGGTGGCTCCCAGAATAACTATTTTCTTTTTCATCTTGCAACGATATCCTTGCAGAATCAGTTACGTTTAAGTTCTAGAAGACAGTGGTAAAGCCATAAAATGCCACAGGCATTGTGGATGTCCAGCCCCAGATCAAGCGAATTTGACTCGGCGACGGGTATGTAGGACACCTTGAAGTGCGAATTCCAAGCCGCCGGTGGCGGAAGTTGAAATTCCAATTAGAAACAAATTAGCACGGTTCGCTTAATCGGAGGCTGATATGACGGTTTGCATGATTGGAACATAGCCCTTATAATAATGTCTCAAAGTATTAGAGTTATTAAAATAAGAAGCAAAAAGGGTTTAATTTATGTTGGTTGACAAGTTCCAGAAAAGTGTAAAGTATGTCTCGATCGTCACAGTAGCAGGGGTTCTTGCCAGTACTCCCGCTTGGGCAGAAAAGGCTGAAGGCGGCAAGGAAAAAGCAAAAAAAGCAAACGAAGCCGTAACCAAAGCACCACCTCAAAAGCAACCCGGTATGGAGAAATTGCGGAAGGCAAATAAACGTACCCAGCAGATCCGCAAGAAGCTTGGTGAGATACAAACCAAGACAATGAAAGAAAATCCCGGTTTGGAACGGCAGCAGCAAGCCCTCCAGAAACTGGTTGAAAAGAAAATGGAAGCCCAGGGTTTTAAGTCTGAGGGGGCCATAGAAGAGCTCAAAACTATTCGCAACAAGTTGCAGGGGAGTAAGGACATGCCTGCTGAAAAACGTGAAAAGTTGATGCAGGAGTTCCGGACCAAAGCTGGCAAAATGCAGCAAGCTCAGCAAAAGGCTATGCAGAGTGAGCAGGTGCAAAAAGCGCGTCAGGCTTTTGAAGACAAGCTTCTTGGTGCTATGCAGGAGCAGAATAAGAATGTAAAAGCTCTGGTTGAAGAACTCAAAGAGACGCAGAAGCAGATGCAGGCAATGATTCAGGAAATGTCCGCCAAGCGTCAGATGCAGATGCAAAAAGCAACCGAGAAGGAAAAAAGCGGTAAGAAGCCTGAAAAAACCAAATAATAAGGCTTGATATACAGCCTGAATAAAAAAAAATCCCGCCTCATTGGCGGGATTTTTTTTGGTATAGAATTGCTGTTGTGTGCTAGATGAATCTTGGCAGTGTAGTTAGACGCCATGCGAAAAGGTCTCGCGCTCCGCCTGAGGCGGATTGAGGAGCGCCGGTGGCTCTTCTCGGGATTTTCGTGTTGTCATGCACTACCCTAAGCGGTAATGCGTTACAACTCGAAAA
>JAWOEV010000263.1:0-4003 GCA_046482565.1 Lentisphaeria bacterium
CAACGGCTGAAACAAGAACCATGACTCTGCAATCTATGGCCCGCGCCGTTACCCGGACTAAACCGCTGTCAGAACTGCCGGCTACAGCAACCTCCCTGGCAACGGCAGTGGGTGATGCAAGCGGTTCAGGCACCGACACGATTGATGCTACTATGCAGGGCTTGATCGAAGGAGTTCGCGGCAATGCAGGCTTGGAAGACGCGGAAATTGCGGACGTAAATCAGCAAGTTGGCACCGTCGGCCGCAGTGCGTCAACTGCCTTTATCAGTAGCGCCGAAGGGAATGAAGCCGCCGACATTGAGGCTGTAGCCGACGCTGTAGCCAGAGGCGGAGCGGCCGGACTTGCCGTTCAAGGTTTAGATCGAAATCTATTGCGGGGACTGTCCCGGAATATGCTTGATGGTGGTGTCGGTGCGGCACGAGAATCCAACAAACCAACGGTATCTCGCGCCATGTTGCAGGTGCTGGCCGAAATCGTCCCCCCCGAATTGCGCCCGGTACTGCCCGGCCAAGAGGACGAATTGCCCGGCGAAGGTATAGAAGACGGCGAAGATGAAGGTGAGGGTGAAGAGGCGCCGGCGACTCCCGCTGAACCAGTGGCACCTCCGCCGCCCGTTAACCCAGTTGAACCTGAAGACGTCTCCAACTTTTAAGCTAATAGGAAAATGAAACGGATAAAAAGAGGATAACCAGAGCATGATTAAACATCATACTAGACTTATTGCTACGGTTACCGGTTTGGCCTTTGCCCTTTGCACCAGCGGCCTTTATGCCACCGACATAACTATAAGCGAGGAGCCCTTAGCACCGCGGGCAGATTATAATCTGCTCCTTTTTGAAAATCTGCGCTTGGATATTACGGGGCTTTTCGGGGTTACCTATGATGACAACATCAACAGTTCCGAAGATGACGAGGAAGAAGCGCTCTATATAACCCCGCGCCTTAATGTTGCCATTGACTGGCCGGTAACGCCCAACATAAAAATCGGCAGCGGGCTTAATCTCGGATATCGCTATCACTTGTCTGGAGAAGGTAATGACGATTTCTATATGGGGATTGACGGCGACCTCTCTACCGGGATCCAGGCGGACATACGTCTGGGCAACGGCGTTTTGAGGGTGTTCGAAAAATATCGGCGGCAAGCCGACACTCTGGAGCTTGCCGGGGGTATTGATGACGACGAATATGTCCTCAACCGCAACACTGTCGGAGCTCACTACCGTGTACCGCTGAATCCCTCCTGGCATTTAAAAGCAACGGTTGACCACCGTAATACTTGGACCAATCTCGATACTTTTGAACGTCACGATAACGTACGGGACAGGATTAATGTTGTAACCTCATGGGTAGTCAACCCTCAGCTTGAACTCGGCCCGTATTATGAATATGAGCAAACCGATTATGATATCGATGCAAATAATGACCGGTCTTCGCATGAATTCGGACTGTCTTTCCTCTACCGTACCGAGGGCGCTGTATATTTCGAAGGTAACCTCGGCTACGAGACAATGAACATTGATGAATCGCTTCTTCTGACTTCCTCCGGTTTCCGGATAGTCGATGATGAAGGCAAAGGCTTGACCGGGCGGATTGCGGCGCATTACGCCTCATCGGAATTCACTGACCATGTCCTCAGCGTTACCTATGACCGGGACCAGGACATCCTGAACTCGAATGCTAATTATTCTGCCGAAACCCGCTATATGTACGCGATCGCCACTGAAATAGTCCCGGACTTAACTTTGCGCGGAAACATTGCGCTGCTTGATATTAATGAATCAGATTACGGTGAACAGGCTAAGCTTTGGCGGCTTGGTGCCGGTACTTCATACCAAATAGATAAATTTAACCGGATCCGCTTTGATTATAATTTTTATGATAAAAATTCGGATACCACCAATCGTGATTTTCAAAGGAATCGCATCACCGTTACTTTTGTCCACGATTTTTAAAACGCCGGTTTTTCCTGCACCACTACTTCCCACCCGTCCCCCAGTTTAAGTTTAATTTAAATTAGACTTAAAGGGGGGTGTTGTGTGTAGTAAGACGCCATGCGAAAAGGTATCGCACCCATGCCCGTGCTTATTTCGGATGAGATTTTGACTTTCCGGCGGGAATCGCTAGCCGTAAGCTAACGGTTCCCGCCCAAAAGTCGACATATCGCCGAAAGATGCACGGGCCCTTCGGGTTGAGGCGGCGGCAACCCTTCTCGGGTTTTCGAGTTGTAACGCATTACCGCTGAGGGTAGTGCATGACAACACGAAAACCCCGAGAAGAGCCACCGGCGCTCCCAACATGGGCGCGAGACGAATTGAGAAGCGCCTAATCGCTCGAGCGCGAACTGACGAGCTTGGGGTAGACTAAATTCCTTACGTGCAACAATCAAAGGCTACAGTTGTCCCACCCATTCTAGACTTCAAATTTTAATATTGCCATAAGAACACGGGAATCTTCAATGCGTTACAAAACCTTATCTGCCGTTTGTATTTTTGTTATTGCCTTGGGAAACATGCTCAGTGTATCCGCTCAGGAAGGGGAAGCCCCCGCCGGTCCGGACCCTACCACGCCGACATTGAATGGCTCCCCGATAATACAGGGTGACAGGATTCGCGTAGTTTTGCGTGAAGATCCTGAGGTCACCTATTTCGGTGAAGTCACCGCGGCCGGCACGATTCCAGTTCCGTACCTTGGTGAATTTGCCATAGCGGGCATGACCCCGACGCAAGCCGAAAAGGCGCTTGAAAAAGAACTGAAAAAAGATCTTTACAACCAAGCCACAGTAGCCATTACCCTAGTCAAAAAAGCCTTGGGGAGAGTCTATATTTACGGGGCCGTAACTGAACCGGGAGTGGTTGACATACCGGATGTGGGCGGCCTTACGGTTTTACAGCTGATTACCCACATTGGCGGTCTTTCACGTTGGGCGGCCCCGGAAGACACCTTTATAATGCGGCGAGACAGGATGGGGGAACCGCGGCGGCGCATCCCGGTCAACTTGGATGAACTTTTTGAATCTGCGGTTCCCAACAGTGAAAAAGATATCATGCTGCAGCCCAATGACATAGTTTGTATCCCCGGGCGAAGTGGCGGTTTATTTGATTTCCTGAGCGTTGAAGATGCCGAGGTTTTTGTGGTCGGCGAGGTAAAGAACGATGAGTCAATTGTTTATTTTGCCCCCGGCGAGAGGCGCACTTTATTCCGGGCCGTTCTTAAAGCTGGCGGGTTCAGTAAGTTTGCCAAGACCAATGCGGTTCGGATAATCCGTTACCAAGCCGGTAAAAAACGCCAGGAAATCGAAGTGGATGCCTCCGCGATTGTTGAAGAAGGTGAAATGGATGAAGACGTGGCGCTTGAGCAAGGTGACATGATCATCGTGCCGCAGCGCCGCATAAGCTTCTAGCCCGACTTTCGCAGAAATTCGGGCTAAAACAAAATTTTTGAGAAATTTTGTATCATAACTCGTTGAATTGCAACAAAAGCACCCTTAATCCACGCAATGTAGTGTCAATCGACTACTTGCAATATCTTTATCCGGGTTGTGTTGTTCTTATTATGTTTTTTCGCATTAAGACAACTCGCTCAGGAGAAGCGCTGCAGCTGGTCGAATCCTACCGGAACCGGGAGGGAAAGCCACGGCAGCGTATCGTGGTGTCACTTGGGTTTGATCATCGAAACCTGCCCGGCACAAAAATGTCAGTACCGATGAAAACTTCGTCGGCTTTGTAGTGCCACAAGAAAACCGGTCGTTGCGCAGCAACGACTTATAGCCCAAGTTGCGAAACTTGGGCTAGCAGTTTGTCCCGACGGATGGCTGCATGAAATAAAAAACATTGACTGGCATCTCCCTGACGGTCGATGCTAAGTAGTCTGAATAGCATTTCAACTGTCGCCTCCCTTCTTCAGCCCGTACAGGGCCACGGCGACACCGGCCATTTCGCCGATTTTTTTACCCAGAGCGGGAAGTTCGAGCTGGCAGTTTTTGCGCATCTGCGGCCAGGCGAA
>JAWOEV010000033.1:0-4085 GCA_046482565.1 Lentisphaeria bacterium
ACCTTATTGCCACAGGCGGTGGCGCACTCGGCGACCTGGCTCACGGCACTCACAGCAATAGCAACAGTACATTGAAAGGCCATGTAACTGTAAAGGGGGACGCTGACTCAGTTGGAGCTACCAATGTCAAGGGCGCTGCCACCGTGGACGGCACCATAAATTCCGGAGCATCATCCATAACGTTTCCCAAAATTGATTTTGACTACTATTACAATGTCGCAGCCAGTAACGGCGAGATTTATACTCCGAGCGGCGGCAAAATGAACATAACCGGCGGCACTTACTCCCCGGCCGGAGGGGTAATGTGGGTTGTCGGGGAGGTCAAGATCAGTGGTGATACTACCATCAACGGTGCCCTTTTTGCCACTGGTGACATTCATCAGGCTGGCCAATGCACAGTTAATAAAGTCGGGGACCTTCCCGCTTTTGCAAGCCGGGATGGTGATATACATCTGACCGGTAGCGGCGGCAGTATTGAAGGAGCGGTCTATGCTGCTTCCGGCCGTATTGATGTTACCGGTTATCACCGGATTCAGGGATCTCTGATTGCTTGGGGAGAAGTGTTCACGCGCGGCAACTGGGGCATTCTTGATTTCGTTCGCGAAAACCCGAAACTGGAAGGGGGAAATACGGTTGAGATCCTGGCTTGGGAATGACGCCACAGCAGTTTAGCATATTTGTCGTATTCAGGCCAAGCTTAGTTAGACGCCATGCGAAAAGGGTTGGGCCTGGCTGTTGAGTTCAAAACGCCGCCGCCGGGCTTGCCCCGGTGGAGCGAACGTTTGGGGAAAAAGACAAGCGCCGCACATTTCCCCAAACTTTCGCACCACTGCCGCAAGGGCAGTGGAGGCGTTTGATCTCAGAACAATGGTAAAACCCCTTTTCGCATGGCGTCTAGTTAGACCGTCCGCGAAAAGGTCTTAAGTCTCCGCCTGAGGCGGATTGGGGAACGCCGGTGGCTCTTCTCGGGGTTTTGGGTTGTCATGAACTACCCTTAGCGACAATTCCTTACAACTCGAACCCCTGAGAAGGGTTGCCGCCGCCCCAATTATGCAACGGGCTCAACTATAATGCGCGAACCGTGGACCTCGGCAATCCGCACCTGTTGCCCTTTAGCAATCAGATCCCCCCGGGTTACTACGTCCAAACGTTCATCGCCCAACTCAACAATCCCCGAGGGGTGCAGATCAGTTTGGGCGGCTCCGACCTCCCCTATCAAATCCCGGTAGTGAGTGTCGCCTGAAGTATATCCCGCCTCGGCCGTTAATGAGGTATCAAGCACTAGCTGCCGATAAGGCCCGGTCTTAGGCAGGATTTTAGCCAGCAGGTATCCCCCGATAACAGTTCCACAGACAATTATCAGAAACCTGATGAGGGCTCCTTCGAGATAATCTCCCAATCCGGGAGCACTCCAATTCGGTAAATCACTGGGGATTTCCGGGATATAAGGTATCATTCCAAGGATTGTACCGGCACCGATACAGAGGAGTCCCAGAATTCCCGCAACTCCAAAACCGGGTATAACAAAAATTTCCAGCACCAGCAAAATCAACCCTACGGTCACTAGGGCTATATCTTCCATGCCCGCCAAACCAGCCACATAGTGACCGAAGAAATAAACCGCCAGCATACAGGCGCCAGTGAGGCCGGGGATACCGAGGCCCGGGGTTTTCATTTCAATAAAAATGCCAATAATACCGAGCATGAACAGAACCGGACCGATTCCCACAATCCAGCGCGCCAGCTTTTCAGCCGGTTGCAGTTGAATACGAATAATCTCGGCATCGTCCAGACCGAGTTTTTTCAAGACGGCTTCAAGGTCGGGTTCAATACTTGCGGCCAGCAATGGTTTCGCCCGGGGGGGGATCACTTCAATCGCTTCTTCAGCGTTAAGATTAAGGATTTCGCCTTTTTCACAGATCACTCGGTCGCCGATTTTGAGTTCATGCTCCGGATCCACCATACACAGCGCCAGATCTTCCAAATGGCCATTCTCCTGCGCCAATCCCTGCACCAGTGCTCTGGTGTTGGAAAGAAACTTTTCCTGGACGTCCTCAGGCAGCTCCTGCACTTGGCCGCCGGAAACCATGATCGGCATAGCGCTACCGATTCTACTGCCCGGCGCCATAAAAATCTTTTCCGTGCCAAAGGAGATAATAGCGCCAGCACTTAAGGCGCGGGGACCGCGTTTTCCGCTTTTATTGGTGCCAAAGATATTTACGTATGAATAGATTGGGACATCCACCGAACGCATCCAAGCGATAATCTCTTCGGTCTGAACTAATCCCCCCCCGTCGGTGGTAATCCCCACAATCACCGCATCCGGCTTAAGCTTTTCTACCTCGCGGAAAGCCCGCCTGCAAAGGATCATCAACCCTTTATCGATAGGCCCTTGTATGGGCAACAGAACGACTTTACCGGCCCTTTCCGCCCCATTTTCCCCCTCACCTTTTTCCTGAGCAGAAGGTATCGCGGAAAAAAGCACGGTAAATAGCAATATAGCTGACAATTTTATCCACAACTTATTCATTTATACTTAGGCCCTGGGTTTGTATTGGCCAATTGGATAGGGGAAGGCATCAATCCGCTCACTATTGAGCGCTGTCAAGAGATCACCGAAAAGCGAGATATCGCGCAAGTTACCTTCAGTCAGCCCCACCAGCAAAAGCCGGCTGAGCACCGCCATCCAGACATCCTGCCGACTGCAGGCGTGCAGATTTCGTGACGGATCCAGCTGGATTATTCCCCACTCATCAGAGGGATCAAGGGCCAGGTTTTTGCCATCCACCAGGCAAAATCTGCCTTCATAGAGTGAAATAGTTGATCGCCATCCGCCACACGTCCTGCCAAGGTACTGCGCCAGAGCACACAACATCACGGCACTTCCGAATCGATATTCCAGAACGCTGTCAAGCAAGTACAAATCAACCTCGAGGACCGCCTCATCGGGAACCGTAAAATCCTGTTCACGCATGAAAGATGCAACCTCCGCAGTGCCGGTCAGGGAATTATCAGCGGCCTGGCGCAAATCTTTTTTTGCGCGCCTCAATTTTTCCCGGTTACAGCGGCTATCATATAACCGGTTTATGCGGGCCAAACCTTCCAGGACAGGCATCGCGGAATTTTCTACGTGCCGCATGAAATCTTGCCGATCCTGCTGCCGCCCGCGAATATTTATCAACTGATGAAGACGTTGCCGAAGATACGGGTTTTCGGCGTCCTGATTCTCGGCGATAGCCTCATCGGCCTCACTTTCTAATTTCAGGAATTGTTCCATTGCCAATGATGCAACTTTAGGGTCTTCGTCCTGTAAAAGAGAGAGCAAAGCGGTGATTTGGGGGTTCTTATTCATCGTTCATTTTGCCTGAATTATGCATACACCCTGTTTAACCCGCAAGCGGGGAATCTTTTCGGTCAATTAAGATACAATTCGCGGTACCTGATAATGCTCTTAATATATTCCTTGGTACTCGTATAACTAACCCGATTGATCACTCTTTCCCGTTTATCATCAGGCGCCCATTTGCGGGCCGCAGTACGGCCCGCATTGTATTCAGCCAAGGCAAGCACCTCTGCATCACGATAATCAATCCAGTGATTGAAAGCCCGCCCTAAATACCAGCTGCCGATTTCAATATTCAGGCGCGGATTTGTTAACATACCATTGTATTCACATTGTCGTCCTGAGTGCCGCTCCCAATCGGTAACCGCAGCCCGCCTAATCTGCATTAAGCCGATCTCACCGTCTTTTCCTGCTGCCCACGGCCTGAATTTGCTCTCTTTCCTGATTACCGCTTTTATCAGACTGGGGGGTAATGAGTGTCGATTGGCCGCCTGGTGAATTATTTTATCATAAACTTTTACATAATCCTGGCCGCCGACAAGCCCCTTCAAAAGCCCCAACGCATAAACCAACATAGCCAAGGCCAGCAGAAAGCGTACAGTGACAGCCACCGGAAAGTCAGATATTTTTTTTGAAGACCGGTCAACATGCATTATTTTGCATTTTCCCTGTAATTGCACTTGTAATGTGCTCAGAACGGACTAATTTATTGTTGTTCTCGAGCGAGTGTAGCTCAACTGGT
>JAWOEV010000043.1:0-4561 GCA_046482565.1 Lentisphaeria bacterium
GTCTTCTTTTGTCAGTCCTTCTTCTACTGATGTTGGCGCGAAGAACCGCATATTCATCAGCTTCAGCAGGAAGGTTACCTCGAGAACCAAGGCATCGTTTGCCCGGCAGACATTATAGCGCGGAATTAGGCAGCATTTCTCAACTATGCGGTTGTCAAAGCGCGGAACTTTCTGACTAAGAACTCCCTGCCAATCTTTGTCACCGCCTTCCCGCAAGCCGTATTTTTTTCTTAGCTCTGGATTGTAGCTGGCGTATGGTTTGCCAGCAGGTCCATAGATGACGTAATCAATGTTACCCCGGAGTTTCGGGAACTGTTCCGAGGCCTTTTTCAACAAGGCCCTTACTTCCTTCTCGACAAGATTGCGCGGGGGGGTAAGTCCTTTGCCGCGCGCTCGCTTGGCATTATGATCAATACGGAGTCTAATTTTGTCAGAGTTCGGATCCCATACCCCCATTTTATAAGCGTCGTGATAACAAGGATACAAATATTTGTTTTTGCCCTTTACTATTTTGACAAGCTCTTTCTGATAGGTTGAGATGGCATCACGATTTTCTTTTTCATCGTCATTGTCGATCTGTCGCTTTGAATCGTTTTTCCAAGGTACTTCCGGGTCGTATCCCCGGCGTTGTATTGCCGAATGCAGAGCTTTGTATATCTGCCAACTTTCGAGTTTTTCGCCGCGCAGCAAAAGTATACGCAAAAGACAGGAAGTATAAACTGTATTATCCCCCTGGGCGGGAAACTCCCGTTCAAGTCGAGGGTCCCCCGGTATTGGCGGCTTATTCTTTTTGGGGTTACCCGGTACACGCCCCTGCAAAACCTCAATTCCGGCCTCACGGCATTGTTTCTTCAACCATTCTTCCCGTGCCTTATGGGCTAAACGTGTCCGATATTGTCGGCGGCGGATCCGCTGATCTGCGACCGAAGCAAAATCCTCCGGTAGTGTGTATGAATATGCTGCTTCGATATTTTTGCCTTTACGAACGGCTATGCCAAGCGATGCGGTGCCGATATCAAATGCAAAAATGCGTCGTGCAGATGTCATAAAAGATCTCCTCTTTGCGGATCAAGTTTGTGTTTTGCTCATTTTTCTTTCCCGTATATAACTTGCCATCAAACTAAATGTTCAGCAAGTTATCCGGGGGACTACGGCTCATCACCCCAAGGCATTGTCCCTACTGTGCCAGCATGAAATAGTATTGCATGGTCACGCACAAAAGTGGCTAAAAACGCAACATTAAATGTCGCCGGCAAAGTAGCATTGTGCGCTGTATGAACCATATATAGTGCTTCTTTTTTATCAGCATTTCCTTTCTCATGCTTGATTTTGCCCCCCCCGAATACTACATTAAGTTTTGATTAAACGGGACGTAGCGCAGCCTGGTTTAGCGCGTTTCACTGGGGGTGAAAAGGTCGCGAGTTCAAATCTCGCCGTCCCGACCATTTTATTTAATAGAAAAGCCCCGCCGGAGCCGTGAAACCACAGCGCTGGCGGGGCTTTATTGTTTGACAGTGCAAAGCCGAAGTACTGAGGCTTTCTTCGTTGACCCCGGGGGGTTCCCATTTGGCTCAGTCGGAACACAAGGAGATAGCCAGGGTCAAACAATGGCGTTTTGTAAGACGTAAGACGCAACCCAGCTTGTTCCGAGTAGTTGCTTCGTGCAAAAACCGGGTTAGCCCAGCGCCATGCGAATCCGATGACAAGGACCACTCAAGATGCCTGATAAAAACAGCGAAATCATTGTTCAGGGAGCGCGGCAGCACAACCTGAAAAATATTGATGTGCGTCTGCCCAGGAATCAGCTGTCAGTTATTACCGGGCTCAGCGGGTCGGGCAAGTCTTCTTTGGCCTTTGATACGCTTTATGCGGAAGGCCAGCGGCGTTATGTCGAGAGCCTTTCAGCCTATGCTCGCCAGTTTTTGGAGCGCTTGCAGAAGCCCGACGTTGAACATATCGACGGGATGTCCCCCGCCATTGCTATCGAGCAGCGTTCGGCAAGCAGCAATCCGCGCTCCATTGTGGCTACCACCACTGAAATCCATGATTATCTGCGGCTTTTGTATGCCCACGCCGGTCAGCCGCACTGTCCGAAATGCGGCCGGGAGGTTTCCGGCCAGAGTCCTCAGGCCATAACCGATCACTTGCTCGCTATACCTGAGAAAACCCGGTTTATGCTGCTCGCCCCGTTTACCGTCGGTCGCAAAGGAGAGCATCGTGATATTTTGGAGAAAATGCAGAGAGACGGTTTTGTCAGGGCGCGCATTGATGGTGAAATAAAGTCGCTGGAAGACGATATCACGCTCGAAAAAAATAAGCGCCATACTCTGGAGGTTGTGGTTGACCGGCTGGTGAGTGGCAAAACCTCTCCGGCCCGGTTGAATGATTCGGTTGAGCTGGCCTTGCGAGTCGGCGACGGAACAATCACAATTCTGGTTCAGGATGAACAGGCTTCCGGGGGATGGCGCGAGGAAACGGCAAGCGAGCACTTGGCCTGTGAACATTGCGAAATCAGCTTTGGTGAGATGCTGCCCCGCAACTTTTCCTTCAACAGCCCCTATGGTGCCTGTCCCGTGTGCCATGGATTGGGTAGCAGATTGGTATTTCTGCCGGATGCAGTGATTCCGAATCCGGAGTTGTCCATCAAAAAAGGGGCAATTCCGCTGTGGCGTCGCGGTCCGCGGCGTTTGATAATACACTATAACCGTCTTTTGCGTTGCCTGGCTGAACATTACGGGTTTGATATCAAGACACCCTGGAAAGAGTTGCCCGACGAAGTTCGCAACGTCCTTCTCTACGGCAGTGGCGATGAACAAGTCCGGTTTGATTACTGGCGGCGGGGGCGACACCACGAGCGCGTTAGGCCTTTTGAAGGCATCGTTAATAATCTTGTGCGACGCTATAAAGAGACTGAAAGCAACGCCGTTCGGGACCGGTTGCGCAAAAGTATGACCCTCCGGGAATGCGATGCCTGTAAAGGGGGACGGTTGCGGCCCGAGAGTCTGGCGGTTACCGTTGACGGTTTATCAATCCATGATTTTTGTGAACTGAGCGTGGATAAAGCGGTCGACTTCATTGATGAACTGCAATTGACTCAGGAACAACAGCAGATCGCGGCTGATATTGTCAAAGAAATCAGATCGCGGCTGCAATTCCTCCTTGACGTCGGGCTTGAGTACCTCACGCTGAATCGCACCAGTGCCAGTCTTTCAGGCGGCGAAGCCCAGCGCATTCGCCTGGCAACCCAGTTGGGTAGTGGACTGACCGGAGTGCTTTACGTGTTGGACGAGCCGACTATCGGCCTGCACCAGCGTGACAATATGCGTCTGCTGGATACACTCAAGCACCTTCGCGACGCCGGCAATACAGTTATCATTGTCGAGCATGACCCCGAAACCATTCGCAGCGCCGATTATCTAATTGATCTAGGTCCTGGAGCCGGGCGTCACGGCGGTGAGCTGGTTTGCGCTGGCACCCCGGAACAGATAGAGGCATGCGGAAAATCACTTACCGGTCAGTATTTGTCCGGTGCCCGAGAGGTGCCCCTTCCGGCGGAACGGCGCTCCGGCAACCGCAAGAAAATCACGGTTGTCGATGCCCGCGAGCATAACCTGAAAAAACTCAAAGTCGCTCTGCCACTGGGCACGTTCTGCTGTGTAACGGGGGTTTCGGGTTCCGGCAAAAGTACGCTGGTCGAGGATATTCTTAAAAAAGCTATTTATAAAAAATTCGGCATTCGCGCTCCCGACCCCGGCAGGCATACGCGCATAAACGGTTTGCAGCATATTGATAAAATGATCGTCATAGATCAGAGTCCTATCGGCAAGACACCACGCTCAAATCCCGCCACCTATACGGATGCTTTCACCCTAATCCGGCAACTTTTCGCCAAAACACCGGACGCCAGGATGCGCGGCTATAAACCGGGGAGGTTTTCGTTCAACGTCAAAGGCGGAAGGTGCGAGGACTGTAAAGGCGACGGTATCAAGAAAATCGAGATGACCTTCCTCCCGGATGTGTATGTACAATGCGAAACCTGCGGGGGAAAACGTTATAATCGCGAAACTCTGAATGTTCTGTACCGCGGCAGGAGCATCGCCGAAGCTCTGGAAATGACCGTTGATCAGGCTCTGGAGTTTTTTGACAAAGTGCCGCGTATTAAACGCAAACTGCAGACCCTAAGCTCAGTCGGCCTGGGATATATCCATCTTGGACAACCCGCTACCACACTCAGCGGTGGAGAAGCACAACGCGTAAAGCTGGCCACAGAATTAGCCCGTAAACCCAAGGGCCACACTCTCTATATCCTGGACGAACCCACAACCGGACTGCATCTAGACGACATAAGTAAGCTGCTCGATGTCCTGCAAACACTGCGGGATCAGGGTAACACGGTGCTGATTATCGAGCACAACCTGGATGTAATCAAGGTGGCGGATCATGTAATTGATCTGGGGCCGGAAGGCGGCGATGCCGGTGGTGAATTAGTGGTCGCCGGAACCCCGGAGGAAGTCGCTGCCTGCGAAAAATCACACACCGGCAGGTATTTGCGCGATGTGCT
>JAWOEV010000130.1:0-7113 GCA_046482565.1 Lentisphaeria bacterium
GAAGGATTTGGGACAGCCCTTAAACCTGCGCATGAGCCTATATGTTTGGCAAGAAAACCACTATCCGAAAAAACAGTAGCAAAAAATGTTTTAAAGCATGGGTGCGGGGCTTTGAATATTGATGGGTGCAGGGTTGGGACGGAAGGGGCTACAACCAGAAGCGGGCAAGCTGACTATCCAAAGAAATCAGATGGCACTGAGGATCGTAGTAAATCATGGGCACGGGTAGGGCATGATGTAGAACAACTAAATAAAGGCCGCTGGCCCGCTAATTTCTGCCATGATGGATCGGAGGAAGTGGTGGGGTTGTTTCCTAATAGCAACGGGTCTGGGCCAAGCAGAACATTGAAAAGATGTATCAAGCCGAATCAAGAAGGTTGGGGTATGAATACGACTGCTCCTGACGAAGTAGTGTTGCAAGATGCTGGGACGGGCTCCGCTGCCCGGTTCTTTTTCTGTGCCAAGGCATCAAAGCAAGATCGTGACAGTGGTGGTGTCAAGAACATCCACAGCACAGTAAAGCCTCATAAATTAATGAAATGGTTGTGTAGATTAATAACTCCACCCAACGGCAAAATCCTCCAAGCGAATGATTGTCACCATGCGGTATTAATCCCGGTTTCCCGGGGCTATCCCGCAGTCGGGGGCAGATCGCTCACGCGTTACTCACCCTTGCGCCGCTCTACTCGTATTCCGAAGAAAACTTTCGCGCTCGACTTGCATGCCTAATCCATGCCGCCAGCGTTCATTCTGAGCCAGGATCAAACTCTCCAGTACAAAAATAAAGCACCGTCGCCGGATTGCTCCGGAAACTGTGCATTTTATACCTTCGAACTTATCTCTACTATATGTATTGACTGGCATCTACCTGTATCGTAATACAGACTGTGCCGTCAAAGCTAAAACGCAGGATGCAGATTTCTGCATCGCACTGTTCAATTCTCAAAGAGCAGGTGCAGGATAAAACAGCAACGCCGCTTTCCCCGCAAAGACCAATAACTTACACGCGCTTCACCGCGGCGTCAAACCGCCACAGATAAAATATTGCGTTTTTTTAGAATCGCATTAGCAGGTAACCCGCAAACGGGTCGCCAGCACCGAGCATCCAAAGACACGTGCAGTACAGGATGTTTAAGGACTGTCAAACGCCCAGCAGAAGAAATTGTCAGGGGCGGCAAAATTATATGCCGACAAGGTTTTTTGCTTTTTCACTCAGCCAAAGCTGTCATGCGGTAATCGGGATGAAATTGCTGGAGGAAATAGACGCTGAACAGGCGCATAAAAACCGGGACGGGGAGCGTCAAGGCCATGGCTAACACGCCCCCCACGACGGGAATTACCATAAGAAGCCATGCTGTACAACAAGTTAAAAGACCTACGACACCAACAAAAACCGCTGCTGCTATCCCCAGCCCGATAGCAGCGGCTACCCTGACGAGCAGGAAAAGCAGAAACCCTTTCCAGTGAGTTGTTATAAGATTCATCCCATAACCCCAGGCACTCCATGCCCGCATTTCATATCTATACATGAGCGGAATAATAAAATCCTGCAGTAGGGTAAGGATAACCGTAACGGTAAGCAGTAACAGGATGAAGAGAACAGCACAAATAGCGACAACGATAACCATGAGCGCCGTCTGTTGCTGAAGCGCGGCTAATGCCCCTCCAAAGATTCCAGCGACGACCGCGAAGGCTAAAAGCGCAATGATCCAGAACGTCAACCGCCAGAGAAACAATGAATTCCCAACTTGCCTGAATCTGTTCCATGGTTCCCTGACCTTGGTCACATTACAAACAACAGAATTAAGGAACATGAATTTACCGCGAGAGCTGATCCAAAGGCACAATACCCAAATACCCATAGCAATCACCCCTCCGACTGTCGCTATGATGATGACCAGCGGCAAATTAGCCTGAATCCAACCTGCTACACCCTGCATTGCTTCTGCCCCGGCACCGGTCCCGCCCGAGCCGAAGTTACCAAGACTGTTGAAAGAACCTCCTCCTCCAGCGCCTAGTTTCGCCATCCATGCCAGAAAGGCCAAAGTAATCCACCGCCCCAGTGAAAATTGTCGGAAAAGCAAGGAGGTCATATGATTCCAACCATCGGCGATGGCATTACTTATCATCTGACCGTAGCCGGTCAACGCTTGTCCCTGCTCCATCCGTTTACCTTTGGAAATCGAAATTTGTTTCGAACAGTTTAATCATCTCCTCGCACACCTTTTCCTCAGATGCCCCCTCGACCTCAATGGTAACAGTTTCCTCGCAAACGATCCCGAGTCCGATCAAGCCCAGAGCATTCGTTGCTTCCGCCTCCTGCCCGCCTTCGGCTACTATTTTCACTGTAGCATCGTGCTTGCGAGCGGCCTTTACGATAATGGCCGAAGGCCGACAGTGAATACCGTAGCGATTGCATATATAGGCTTTACCGGAGGTCATTTTTCTTCTGAACTTTCCCTAGTTGCATTATTTTCGGGTTGCTGAACCGTATTATTATCATTATCCCCTTGGGCCTGCAAGTCATCACCTACTTCACTCTGGCCCTCACTTCCGGCTTCTTCCGCGGCACCGGCGCCTCGATCTGATTCAAGGGCTTCTTCGGTGGCGAGATCCTTCTGTTTGAGTTGCTCACTAACGCTTGTCGGCGCCTGCTCATACTTTGAAATGAATGCCAGCAGCAGAGTTGTAACTAGGAAGATTGCTGCCAGTGCAACAGTAGTCTTGGTAATCACATTTCCGGCCGCCGCCCCGAACACAGAGTCGGTCTTACCGCCGCTTATAGCCCCCAAACCCCCTCCGGATTTACTTTGTTGGATAAGGATAATGCCGATCAACAGCACAGCACAAATCACATCGACGGCAAATAACAAACCTGCGAGAAAATTAATCATTTTATAACACTACTCCGTTTTTTAACCCTTGTAATCATAATGTTCGCAGAAAAGTAAGTCCGGTTTTAGAAAAATCAACTGACTTTTAAAGAAACCGGGACTTGATCATTTTAAAAAGCAGCATAAGTTAATCTCTTCTCAGGTACACCAGAGTGGCGGAATTGGCAGACGCGCTACGTTCAGGTCGTAGTGGCCGCAAGGCCATGAGGGTTCGAGTCCCTCCTCTGGTACCATTTCCCTTTCCCGATCCTCCCTCTTAACTCCCTATTTTGTGCTCACAATATCCACATTAGCCCGATTTCAGCACCTTCAGGGGAGTAGCAAAAACGGTACCAAACGGCACCTTTTTAGGGGGTAAGTGGTACCAAACGGTACCATTCCGAAAACGCCTTTTTCCGCGGGAATTCTGCGTTTCCGGTTTTAGTCGACCAAGAATTTTTTACCGTCCGCATTCGTATCTCCACTACTTCGGGGTGAATTGGACAAAGGTTGCGGCGCTTTTTTGATCGTCACGCTGCTGACACTGATGGGCTGGGTACCGGGAGTGATTGCCGCCCTGGTTTTTTGTCACGACCATTGAGCTGGGAACTCTCTACTTAACTTTACCGAGTAGATTTCCATATCTCAGACGTAATATGGGATCATGCTTGCCAAGAGGTAAAAATCCTTTTAGCGAGGTTATCCAGCCACAAAATGGAGACAGGCAAGAAGTAACACACGTACGATCCCAATAAAATCACGCCTTGCACACTCCTCGGCATGGCCTGAAATCCTTAAATCGAAATCCCGCCCTTCATAATCTCAATCCAACCCCATTTTTCCGCCCAAAAATACAAAGTTTACGCACAACTTTACACCGACAACAGGGACAGACCCCGGGGCTACCCCGGGGCTATACAAGCAGGCCCCTTGTCCCGCTATAGCCTTTAGGGCGACGGCGGATCAGTTTATCCGGCGTAGCCACGTCAGGGCGAAAACGGGCGCGACAACCAGCCTTCGCTGCCAGCTATGGCTCGGCAAGTAACAAACGAAACCCGCCGTCGCGGCTACGAATCGAGGCGCCGTCGTCGAGGCGGTACGAGCACCGCAGGGCGCCCCGACTATAGGGGCCCCAAGACGCGCCGCGCCACGCATCGAAGTCGCCGCCGGAAGATTTCGACGTACACTCCCAGACATTGCCGCCGACGCCGTACAGCCCCCAGGGGTTTTCCCAGCTCTTCTCCACGTCGCACGTGACCGGATGTCCATCGCGATATCCGTCGATCTTGTTTTTCCACCATGCGGACTCCTGTCCAGAGTAGTTCCCTGCCCGTCCACTCGGTGGCGGCCAGTTGTCGCCCCAGGGGTACTCGCGGCCGTCGCCGCACTGGGCGAAGGTCATCCATTCGTCTCGGGTTGGCAACCGGTATTCCGCGCCGCCAAGCACTTCGCGATCCTTTTCGGTCAGCCATTTCGCATATTGCTGCGCGTCGGAGTAATTGACAAAGACCACGGGCTGCCGGTCGCCGTTCAGACTGTGGCCTTCGCCGTCCTTCGAATCGTGATCCGGCTCCTTCTCGCGATACTCTTCGTTGGTCACCTCGTACTTGCCCACCCAGCAGTCCAAAGCTTCGATCCATACGAACTCCATGCCCGTGGTCGGCGAGGTCCACTCTGCGCCCTCGCTCGGACCCGAGTTAATCAATAAAACAGTGCAGGAAACAGTGCAGGTTAATGCCGTGACGATGATGAAAACGACGGTCAGAATTATGATCAGTTTTTTCATAAAGGGAAACTCCATGCTGATATTTGATTCTTCTCTCCGCGGTATCCCAGCCACGGACCTACATTCAAAAACAGACGGACAGAATTGCCCTGTCCATCCTTCAGTCTGCCGACTGCCCCCTTCCTGCCGAGCGGGCCTCCACCTTGAATTGCCTGGGGACGTACGTATATTAGCCCCTGTAATGTCTTGCCTTATGTATACCACACGATCTTAAACTAACAAATCGCCTCGCACGGCCAATTCATTTTAAGGCTTGTATTAAATGCGGATATAGTATTAGCTGACTAAAGTCCAGCGGGTTACATGCGTACGCCCCCAAGAGACCTACAGGGGGCCTCCCACCTGCCCATCCGATTTAATCCAGTATTTCAACGTCGCTACGCTCCGACAGGTTTTCGAATGACTGGACAGGAGACCTATTCATCCGTACTTGGACAAAGGGTTGGAAAGCCAGAATTTGCAGGGCCGTATTCAGATATGGCTCGGCGGCATGTCCTGCATAGCGATCATTTGGCGGGCTGTTCCAGTGGCCATCCTCCTGTTGGTGCTTCACTTGGAGTTGACCAAATTTTCTGTACCATTGTTTATAAGCGTCTTTCCCCGAGTAAAACTTGGCCATTGCCATTAAATACCATTCACCGCTGATTCCCAATGGTGTGTCGCATCCTTGCCATTCTGGTTGATAGTCTGCAAACAGCTCCTTTATTCTTTGCGAGCGAAGCGAATGATTTTTAGCAACCAACGCCGAGAGGTAATAAGCTGCAGCAGCAGCAAATGCATCCTGTTCGATTGCTTCTGAAATCGCGTATTGTTCATCTTGCAGAGAAGGGTCCACAAGGAACCGTTCTGCTTTTTGTAATGATTGAAGAAGGTTTGCACAGTCTGCCTTAGCCCAATATCCCGCCCGTAAAGCTAGAAAATTCAGAGCGTTAAACTGTGTTTGCCAATCTGGTGTACCAGAGCCGTTGCTGTAGCTGAAGCTTCCATCGGGACGCTGGTTTGAAATTATTCGTGCCAAACTTTTTTCCATGGGGGCTTTTAGAAATGGCAATCCTGTCACGCGATAATATTCCGAAAGAGCCCACGCGATAACTACCGATGTAATTTTATTCGTTACAGAGCCGACCGCTTCCGCCTTTGTCATGCCGGATATAGATATGTGATCGTTTTCCTTTGGCTCTATCTGATTTTTTGCCTTCTTTTCATTATGCTTATTCCCGATACCTTTCTGCTTCTCATTCTCCACTAGCCAGTGAAGGCCTTTGACAATAGTATATCCATACCTTTTTGACGTATGGGTTTCGCCGCGAGAGAGGAATGCTAACATTGCCAAGGCTGTCACCAGCTCCTGGTCTGCATGTGGTGACCAACTACCATTACTTTCCTGGTTGGCTTTCAGCCAATCCAGAGCTTTCACAGACAATTGGTCTACCTTGTGCTGCTTTGCCTTTGTGGGCTTTTCAGCCGGGGCTTTCACCGCGTACTGCAAAGACGACATAGGCTTCACCGCAGTAGTGCCAGTAGGGGCATTTTCAGCATTTCCCGCTGCGAGTGTCCAAAGACAGCAGAAAGGAATGATGAGTAACGATGGGATGATGTTTCTATAGTAAAGCAATCACATGTTTCCTGGTTTCAAATATTGAACCCGTCTCTGACAGAACTATACACTTATAAGCTATTCGAACAAAGCCGACTTAGCTGCGCTTTTTCACATAGGTTCAGCTGCTCCCTGTGACTTATCCAACTCAAACAACTCATGCGCGTGGCGGTTTACGCCGAGGTCGTTTTCAACAAGGAGGCGGACGAGTTGTTCGCCGTGCATGAGACCGACGGGGATGGCGTCGGGACGTTCGGCTTCGGTCCGGGCGCCTTTGCTGAACTCGCTGGTGGTGATGATCAAGCCTTGCTCGTGCGTTCCGAGGCTGCCGCGAACCTGTTGCACGGTCGGGGCCTGGACATTGTTTTTCCAACGTTTGACCTGGACAGCCATGCGGGTTTTGATGACATCGCCGACAACCAATGTCCCGCGGACATCGATTCCGCCGTCGCCGCTTCGACCGGTAACGGTAACCTCTTCAAATCCGATTGCGGCAAGCAGTGTACCGATGAGTTCTTCAAATTGATCGGGGCTGAGTTTACGGATACGTGCATGAAGTTTCTTGCGGACATTGCGGTTATGCTGTTCAATCTGGAAGGCCAATCCCCTCCCCATCCATTTCGTTAAACCGACATACCCCTTCCCGTGTATCGCGAACCGCGGGTTCTCGCCCCGTTTCTTGCGCCGTTTTGTTTCGGTCAAGATCTGGGCATACATCGTTGCTTCCGGAGTTTTGCCGGCAGTATTCAGCAACCCGAGCTCGAGCGCCTTTTTAGTGATCTCCCGGTAATGCATCGGTTTCTTATCGCCAAGCTTCCCTAGGACATGTTCCGCGGCATCAGTAAACGACATGGCGT
>JAWOEV010000162.1:0-10627 GCA_046482565.1 Lentisphaeria bacterium
GCCGACGGCGCGCCATTCGCACTGCCAGGATGTAGGTAAACCTTGAGCACACCAGCTGCCGCGGTAGGTGAAAACCAGACCGTTGGTCATTTCAAATATGGCGACGGCCGAAGCGCCGTGTGAAAACCAGGAGCCCCGGGGATTCCATTCGTGGCAATATACCGATACGGCATCCGCACCGGAAATAAAGCGGGCCTGGTCAAATGAATGAATTGCCATATCCTGTAGCAAAACATGCTTCATTTGTTCGCGGAAGCCGCCGAAGTGCGGGCCGAGGTAGAAATCGGCATTCAGCGTTGTCAGTTCACCAATGGCACCGTCTTGCACTGTATCGCGGTAGCGAATAATGCTGTCCAGGTAACGCCGGTTTTGAATTACGGCATAGATCCGGTCGTTTTCCAGGGCTGCCTCAACCATCCGGCGCGCGTCGGTCATATTTGTGGCCATCGGTTTTTCTCCCAGTACATGACAGCCATGCTGTAAAGCGTCGAGGGTAACTTCGCAGTGGGCTTTCGGTACCGTGCAGTCAAAGACGGCGTCGGGTTGCAAGTCTTTCAGTGTCTTTGCCAGGTCGTCGCTGATAACCGCTGCCGGCAGTTCAAATTCTGCCTGGATTTTCTGAGCATTTTCAAGGTTCAAGTCGACTAATCCGACAATCTCGATATCATCGAACCCGGCTGTCGGCTTCAACCACGCCTTGCAGATCCCCCCGCACCCAACCAGTACGACTTGCAGTTTTTTACCAGAGTTCATTGAAAAAGCCCTTTATTTATTGTATTGTCTGGTTGTGTTTCTAAATTGTCTTATTGTTCTGAATATTATTATGCGGAATACATATACATTAGAGCAAATCTTCGGCAAAACAAGTGCTATTGTGGGGAAAAGGCTAATTTATGGGATTGTCTGCTATGTCTTTTAAGAAGCATACAAAAAGAGAGCAGTGGAGCGTTTTCCGAGTGCCCTTGCCGAGCCGGAAACAAGCGGCATTGCATATCCATGACTTTCATGAGTGGTTTTTCTGTACGGAAGGGAATGGCGAACAGTTAGTCAGTGAAAAATCTTTCCCGATGGCATCAGGCGACCTGTTTTTTTTTCCATCCGGCTGCGGGCATGTTGCACGTTCGATCGGTAGCAAAGTATGTCGCGGTATTGTTGTGTATCAGCCCCCTGGCATGTTCGGCGGTGGGGATGCTGGGGAGCAGGAGAGCCAGCGTCTGCTGACAATTCTTATAGAGCAAGCCCGGCGGGGCGATTACACGGTCCCTCTTACCAAGCACGGGAAGGCGAGAATCGGGGAGATTTTGGCCCAAATGCTGCAAGAGGAAAAGAGCCGATCACCGGGGTTCAGGATGGCAAGGCATGCGTATATGCAAATGCTGTTGCTGGAGATATTGCGGTACATTACTGATACGGGGCTTCGCGAACATTTCACGGCCGGTTCAGAGGGGCCGGAGAGGTTGACGGGTGTATTGCAGTTCATTGACACAAACTATGATCAGCCCCTCAGTGTGTCTCAGGTCGCCGAGGTTGCCGGGCTGAGCCGTAGCCATTTTCACGCGATATTCAAAGCCTGTACCGGCCAGACCTTTATTGAGTATCTCAATCGGAAACGGGTTGAGAAAGCGATTCGCATCTTATCTGAGGGGGGAGTTACGCTGGCCCGAGCGGGGGCCAGGGCTGGATTCTCTTCTACCAGCCACATGTACAATGTATTTCGGCAATACAAAGGGCATCCGCCCGGGTATTACCGGAAAAGCACAGTGCACTAGTGCATGAGAGCTTCGTAGATAAGCGTGATTGCCGTAATAAACAGGATGGCATGAATAAAGGCTATATACCATTTACTCTTGAAGCAGCGCACTAGGCCGTAGCCGGTTGCCACTCCCAAAGGAACGACCGGCAACAAATTGAATGAAAGCAAGGCGGTGTCGGTGTTCAAACGACCGATGGCGATAAACGGAATGAGTTTCGTAAGATTCAGGAGAAAGAAATAACCGGCCAAAGTAGCCGCAAACTGCATTTTCGGCAGTTTGCCCATCAGGAAATACATTTGAGCAAGCGGCCCGGCGGCATGGGCCAGGGTTGAGGTGGTTCCGGCGGCAGTTCCGAAGAAAATTGACAGGTCGCGGCTCGGTGTGCTGTGCTCACGGAGTTTGGGTACAAGCCATTTGCTGACGGCCTTATAAATAACGAAGAGAATGCCGATTACACCTACCATCAGCTTTAACCAGCGGTCTGATATACTGATAAGCGCCGAGTTTTCAGAAAAGAAAAACAGGCTGCCAATTGCCACCCCGACAAGGCTGCCGGGCAACAGCGGCAGCATCCGGCGCCACTGAATATGCTTGCGGTACACTATCACGGCCACAATATCCATGGTACACAGTAACGGTAGCATAAAGGCTACGATCTGTTTTACCGGGCTTCCCTCGCCGGGCCAGATAAGGATCAGCAGAGGCAGGGCGATTATGCCGATGGGAAATCCGCCTTTCGACATTCCCAGGAAAAAAATCGGCAGGGCGATCCACAAAGATTCAATTAAAGTATAATTTTCCAGTATCATATAAGTTTTTCCCAGCGCTATGTCCGGCTATCTCCGGGGTAGAAACAACGATTGACGGTAGCCGCCGCCGATAACAATGGACGACCTTCTGACTCGTTAGACCGTCCGCGAAAAGGTCTCAGGTTCATGTTGGGAGCGCCGGTGGTTCCTCTCGGGCTTTCGGGTTGCAATGTACTACCCTCCGGGGTAATGCTTTGCAATCCGAAAGCCCGAGAGGGGTTGCCGCCGCCCCAACCCGAAGGGCCCGTGCTTCTTTCGGCGATATTTCGTCTTTTCGACGGGAACCGTTAGCTTTTTCGCTAGCGATTCCCGCCGAAAAGACAAAACCTCATCCGAAATAAGCACGGGCAGGGGTGCGATACCTTTTCGCATGGCGTCTCGTTAGCCGCTCTCGCAGTGGCACGCCGTAGTCCGTCACTTGACGGACGAAGGCTGGGTCGCGCGTTATCGTCAATCGGCGTGGTGTCGGGTGTTTTTTCAGAACCTCATCCTTTGGACTGAAGCCGGGGCCCGCTGGTTAATGTTTCGGGCCAATTATTTCCGCATCGCCTTGGGTTTCACGTGAACGGCGGGGCGAACGTACACGGGCCGAGCCTGGGTGGAGAGGTCATCGACGGTTTCGATCTGATAAAGTTCGGGCGGAGCGTCGAGGAAATATTCAGCTCCCATTTCCTGCAGATCCACAACCTTGGCGCGGTAAATTTCGGGCAGGTTGGGCCCAACCTGATCCGCTTGCATTGTGACCAGCCGGGTGGTCTCCTGACAGATTTTGTTGAGGGTTTCGGAATCCGGGATAAAGGCTTGTTCCATACAAGTTAATTGTTTGGGCTCTTTACGGTAAATTGTCGTTATGACTTCTTTGCGGCGGGCATCGTTTAAAACCGTTATCTGATCGCCCGTTTTCAGATCGGCCGCCGACTGCCGGGCGATTGCATAGCTGGTCGGGATGCCACGGATTTGGGCGGCGCTTTGCAGGCAGACGCCTTTGATAAAGCCCAGCCCTATCCGGATGCCGGTAAAACTGCCCGGCCCCAGCCCCGCAGTCCAGCGCGCTACCCGATTAGGGATGAGCTCGCAGTTTGCGAAGGTTTCCTTGAGCCATGGCGTCAGGGTTTCACGATTCTGCCTGCCTTGCGGTTTTATGTAGTCGCTGGCCAAAACTTCGCCGTCTTCAATTATGGCTAGGGCCATGCCATGGCTTGTGTCAAGAGCTGCTTCAATCATTGCGCACCTATTTCCATTTTCGTCCGTTTAATCTGATAAGGCTTATCGTAACTTAACCAATAATACAAACAACAGCGGTGTCAGAAAAGTCTGGATTAGAAAAAAGCGTACTAGAACCTGGGAGTTTGACCATTTCAAGCGGTGCCGGCAGTGATCATGCAGGGGGAACCGGACCGAATGAAGCAAGTGGATGAGGGTGTGGGTACGTCCGGGAATCTCTTTGATGGTGGCCACTGTGCGTTCCGTCTGGTGTGTTAATGCTTCCCGGGGGCGTATATCAAACCCCAGTTTTTTCAATAACCGCAGAATTAAAATTTTGAAAAGTCCGGTTCCTCCGTTCGCAAGCACCACCGGGGCGACCACCAGCACCAGAAACGGGTTGCCGGCGGCCATTGCGGCAATGCCGAGCAGGAGCCCCAGATAGCGGGATCCTGCGTCCCCCATCAAAATTGTACTGGGCTCAGCATTATACCATAAATAACCCGCCAGACTTCCGGCCGCAGTGAAAAGTAATACGGCCCAGGAAGCACCCGCGGGATTATGGGGTACAAGCAAGTAATCGGCAACCTCCGTGTGGCCAACGACAATATACAGAAACCCGCCCAGGTAAAACAACGAAAGCAGAGTCAGCAAACCGGCCAATCCATCCACACCGTCGGAACAATTGGTTGCATTGATAGCAACCCACAACACGAGGGTTGCCACTGGTATATAGAGCCAGGGAGACAAGTCAAAACTGCCTTTTATCAACGGCAGCCAGATGGTTACAGGTTCACCGCCGCAAAGGACAAAGCTGGTTAGCAAAGCAATACCTAAATCAAGGAACCCCTTCTTATACTCCCCCCAGGGTTTGGGGCTGGCGTCATCGAAATAACCGCTCAGCATAGCTAGAATCAGACACACAACTATTCCCGAGAGGCGAGGATTAGGAGGAAGTACCAGTAGTAGCCAGGGGATCATCAGCAAAACCAGAATCAATCCGGCACCGGTCGCTTTACCGGCGGCGACATGAGCCCCAACCGCATAATCCCGCCCCTGGTCCCGCGGCAGCCATTTGGATAGTCGCGGGATCAGAAACCAGCTGGAAAGCGCGGCCATGGAGGCACCCAAGCCAATCAAGACCATGTACGAGCTGAGGAGCCGGAAGGGGCCCCAAAATTCACTTAGTCGAGGTGCAAGCAGATGAAACATTAGCGCTTATGGTTCCAAGTTGTGGTTGCGTATTTTTCGGCGGCTATCCTGCGAGCGTTGTCGAATATGGCCGTTGGGAGCGAGTATTGGGCCATCCGAATCTCCAGTTCATCGCGGAATCCCTGAATTATCTCGGTAATCAATTGTTGGCGCGAAAGCGGCAGCGGCCCCCCGAAATGGATGCTACCCTGGTGCAGGATACCTTCGCGTACCCGGCGCTGGGCGCTGCCCGCCACCTTGGCGCCTTGCAGTACAATATCGTATTTAGTGGGGTTGGTAAAGCAGACCATAGTACGGCGTTCGACCGAGGCCGGAATTTGAGTGTCGGTAAGGTCAGCGCCGAGATTGCAGCGGTTTAGACCGGCCGTTACAGCCCGGTTTATATAGCCGTAGCTGGTTTCACGGTCAACTTCGCTGATCCAATGTCCGGCCGGGATCGTGACGGTATAAGTCAGGTCATGATCATGAAAAACCACGCCGCCACCGGTCGGGCGCCTTACAACCTCGAACCCGTCACGCTCCCCTGCCGTGTGGTTTTGCAGGTAACCGATCGAAATAGCAGGCCTGTCCCAGCTGTAGAAGCGGACAATGCAAATATTCTGCCGGGCGGCTTCGGCGAGTAGCGCTTCATCCAACGCCATATTCAGAGGCGGCGAGTGGGTTGCGTCCAGCCAGTAATACCAAGTTTCTTTGGTCATAATTGCCTCCGTACGGCTTCAAACATGAGGATGGTTGCAGCCTGAGCGGCGTTCAACGATTCAGCCCCGCCCGGCATCGGGATATGAACTCTGGACGCCGCCTGGACATCCGCCGCTCCGTGGGCTTCACTGCCGATGACTAAGGCACTGTTTTTTAATTTAAAGTCCGGATCGTAACAGCTCGTACCTCGGTTGACATCGCTGAGCCAGATATGGTTAACCCCGTACTCCCGGAGTTGTTCGCAGGTTTTTTCAAGGTCATGTTCCAGCGTGTGAATATTCAGGCCGAACTGGGCGCCCATGCCGGCTCTGACAGCTTTCGGCCCGAACGGGTCGGTTGAACTGCGGGTCATCCAGACTTCACGCACCCCGGCAGCCCAGGCGGTGCGCAGGATTGTGCCGAGATTGCCGGGGTCAGATATGCGATCAAGAACCAGAGCGAACAGACCAGGTAGCGGCAACCGGGGATCAGCCGGTTCATAGCGGCGACACAGAAAAAGTATCCCCTGGGGATGGTCTGCGGAGCTCAGCTCGCTCATTTCGTCCGGAGAACAAGTATGGATTGGCAGTCTGCGTACCTGAGCCTGTTGAGCAATTTCAGTTATTGCATCATCACGCTCAAAAGCGGACTTTGTGGCGATAACGAGCTCGACGCATTGGGGTTGTTGCTGCCATGCTTCGCAACAGGCCCGGACTCCTTCACAGAGGAAAAGGTTGCTCTTCCGGCGTCCGTGGCGGGAGCTGGCCTGTTGGATTTCTTTACGTTGACGTTTGGTCAGGGGCATGGGGTCCAGATTTCAGTTTGGTGAAAAACTAGTAATATGCTTGATAAGCGGACCTGCTTCAAGCATTCTTCGCATCAGGCGAAAGGGTTGACGCTTGCGAAGGCCGCATCCAGTGGTAAATTAAAGCACTTATCCTGGAGGTAATAATTGCCAGCGTAGCTCAGTGGCCAGAGCAGTTGATTTGTAATCAACTGGTCGTCGGTTCGAATCCGACCGCTGGCTCCACTTTTTCCTCCAAAATTCCTTGGGATTGGCCGGCATTCTGCCTTCCTGCCCGGCGCTGAGGGCACTTAGTGGTTCTCGAGTGCCAGATGCGCGAGGTATTGACCGTAGGCGTTGTTGTCGAGGTCCTTCGCCAGTTTGCGGAGTTGTTTCGCATCAATGAAGTTTTGTCGATAGGCGATTTCTTCGACACAACTGATCATCGTGCCTTGACGTTCTTCGACGGCCTCGACGAAGCTTGAGGCCTGCAGGAGTGAGTGATGTGTACCGGCGTCGAGCCAGGCGATGCCGCGCCCCAGCATCTCGGCCTTGAGCTTTTTCTCCTGCATGTATGCCCGCGCGATATCCAATATTTCGGTTTCGCCGCGGGCCGAAGGCACCAAGCTTTCCGCGATAGCGGTCACGTCCGAATCAAAGAAGTACAGCCCCGGCACGGCATTATTGGTCTTGGGGTTTTTCGGTTTTTCTTCGAGGGTGAGAACATCGCCATTGTCATCATACTCGACAATCCCGTAGCGTTCGGGGTCCTTGACGGGGTGCGCGAAGATGACCCCCCCCTGCTCGCGCGCCGTCGCGTTCCTGAGGATTTCCGCCAAGTCATTGCCGAAGAAGATGTTGTCGCCGAGGATCAGGCAGACGTTGTCGTCACCGATAAAATCTTTGCCGAGGATAAACGCTTCCGGCAAGCCCCGGGGCTGGTCCTGAATGACGTATTCAAAGGAAAGCCCCCACTGGGAACCGTCGCCGAGGAGTTGTTTGAACTGCGGCAGATCCTCCGGGGTGGTAATGATTAGGATTTCACGGATGCCGGCGAGCATGAGAACCGAGAGTGGGTAGTAGATCATCGGTTTGTTGTATACCGGCAACAGTTGTTTGCTGACCGCGATAGTGATCGGGAACAGACGGCTGCCGGTACCCCCGGCAAGAATGATGCCTTTGGTTTTATTAGTCATGATATTGCAACCGTTAATTTATACAAAAACAAGACAATTTAACTTACACGCCGGTATGCGAATCACCACTTACAGACCGCAATTTTTTTGTGGACTGGCGCCAATTGTTCTACAATAGTACAGGTAGAATGAAGGATATGAGATGATTAGAAAAATACCTGAACTGTTAGCACCGGCCGGTGACTGGACCGCTTTACATGCGGCCTTGCAAAATGGCTGTGACGCTGTGTACTTTGGGGTGGAGGCTCTGAATATGCGGGCGATGGCGGCTAATTTCTGCCGTGATGATCTCCCGGCTGTAAAAAAGCTGTGCAGGGAATACGGGGCCCGCAATTACCTGACCCTGAATGTCGTGGTCTATGATCAAGAACTGGATGAGGCTGAAGAGTTGATCAGACAGGCTCGCGGTCAGGTTGACGCGATAATCTGTTGGGATCCGGCTGTTATCAGTCTCTGCCGCGAATATTCTGTACCCTTTCATATTTCGACGCAGGCCTCGGTGTCGAATGCCCGCAGTGCCGCGTATTATCGGGATCTGGGGGCGCAGCGTATTAACCTGGCACGCGAATGTTCGCTGGCGGAGATCAAGCATATTCGGGAAGCGGCGGGGGTACCTGTGGAAGCTTTCGTGCACGGTGCTATGTGTGTGAGTGTTTCGGGGCGTTGCTTCCTGTCGCAGTTTGCCGACGGCAAGTCGGCGAACCGGGGGGGATGCCTGCAGCATTGCCGGCGTGAGTATCATCTGACCGATCCCTCAAATCCGGAAATTGAGCTTGATTTGGGTGAGCACTACGTGATGTCGGCTAAGGATATGTGTGCTTTGCCGTTTTTGGACAAACTGATGGCGGCGGGCATTGACGCTTTCAAGCTTGAGGGGCGGGGAAAGTCGCCGCATTATGTTGCCACTGTAACCCGCTGCTATCGCCGGGCTATCGACGCTGCCGCGGCGGGTGAGTTGACCGCTTCCTTAAAGGATGAACTGGTTACGGAACTTGAAAAGGTTTTCAATCGCGGGTTTTGCAACGGTTTTTATTTCGGGCGCCCGATAGGTGAGTTTACGGATACGGCGGGGAGCAAGACTCGGCAGGAAAAAGTTTTTGTCGGTTTTGTGACCAATTATTTCAAGCAGCCACAGGTAGCGGAGATTGAGGTTCGTGATCAGACATTTTCGGAAAGGGACACGCTTTTAATTGAGGGCGGCGCAACGGGGGCGGTGACAATTACGGTCGAGGAGGTTCGTCAGGACGAAAAGCGGGTCGAAAAGCCCAAGCGCGGGATTGTCACCGTGCCGTGTCCGATTCGGGTACGAGAGAACAACAAGGTTTATCGTCTCCGGGATTTGTAACAACCTTAATCAAATGAATGGAGCCCGGGAAAACCCTGACTTCATAATTAAAGTGAGCGCGGTTGCGGCCCTGAAGATGAGCTTCAAAGAACTGTTCGATGATGTCGCGGACTTGGTGCGGTAAAGGCAGCCCTGCTGAAGTCCTCCTTCGCGTGAAGCTTCGGCGGACAGCCTTCGCCATGGCCCCGACTGGCCTGCCAGCCGTAGCCTTGGCGAAGGCTGGTACGCCCGTCGGGATTCGAACCCAAGGCCTTCTGCTTCGGAGGCAGACGCTCTATCCAGCTGAGCTACGGGCGCATTTGATTCGGTGAGTAGTGGGTTCTGTGATCAGAACTGGCGCTAATGTAGTTTGCGGTGAAAAGTTTGCAAACAGGTGGGGAGAATCTTCCGTGGCGGTAATGGGATCAACTCTTCGGCATCGAGTTATTTTCTCCAAGTGCTGGGGAGGAGGACGATGAGGACGGTATAGAGTTCGAGACGGCCGAGCAACATGCAGAAGGTCAGGATACCCTTGCCGAGCGCCGGTATGTCGGCGTAATTCTGCGTTGCACCGACTCCCGCTAAGCCCGGTCCGATGTTGCCCATGGTAGCTATGACCGAGGTGAAGGCGGTCTCCACGTCCGGCGTGAAAAAGGTCATCAGGAAGGTGGTGATCCCGAACAGCATGACGAACATGATGATGAAGCCGGAAATATGAGAGATAATCGATTGCTCGACCGGCTTTTTCCCGAGCTTGACAGCCCATACGGCCTGGGGACGGATAAAGCGGCGGATTTCCCGGCGTACTTTCTTGAGAACAATGCCGACCCGTACCACTTTCATGCCGCCGCCAGTGGAGCCGGCGCAACCGCCGATAAACATGAGCAGAACCAGCAGAATCCGGGAGGCATTCGGCCAGGTATCGAAATCGGCGGTCACAAAACCCGTGGTGGTCATAATCGAAGTGCCCTGGAAAAAGCGTCGCGCAACGCCGTCCCGAATGATTCATAAGCGGCAGAACTGCCCCATAAATTAAAAGTCAGAAACAGGCAGGCACCGGTCAATAAACCGATATACCAGATGAATTCGGGATCCCGTAAATAAGCCAGCGGTCAGTGGCACGAAGTAGGCCAAACTCCCCCCCGCTTCTTGATCTGCGCGCCGAGGGGCAATTGAGACAATTTCCACGACTGGGCATCGCACCTGTCTATGGCAAAGGGGTTTTCTTTTTTTTGGGGGGGGATGGTCGGGGCGGGGAGATTCGAACTCCCGACCTACTGCTCCCAAAGCAGTCGCGCTAGCCAGGCTGCGCTACGCCCCGATTGGTTGGTGCAAAGCAAACTTAAAATATAAAGCCCCGAGAAGGTAAAGCAAGCGAAAGCGTAGAGCCGATGTCCCCGTCAGCCTAGCCCTAACCCAAGTTTGGCAATTTGGGCTATAAGTCGTTGCGCCGCAACGACCGGATTTCGTGTGGCGCTACAAAGCCGACGAATTTTTCATCGGTACTGATATTTTTGTGCCGGGCAGGTTTCGATGATCAACCCCCAGCGTTTCATAAATCCTCTGTTGTTCAGCTTCGACAGTGCCGGCGCGTCTGATTCTGTGCAGTGTGCCGCCTATGGTCGGCAGCTGCATAGTTGTATAACAGTGAGTCTGAAGGATCCTCT
>JAWOEV010000009.1:0-7320 GCA_046482565.1 Lentisphaeria bacterium
TCACGCGAATCGATATATTCACGCTTCAATTCCTTTTTCCGCTACTCGGTACATGAGGTGGCAACGCCCTCGGCCCCCGTAAAATTATTATTCATGCCGGGGGGGATACGGTGTATTATGGCTCCGAAGCGTCCTCTTCAATTTCGTACTCGTATTCATAAGTAACCCCTTTCCACAACGAGTAACATAAAAATAACATGACGATTGTGAAAGGTAGAGCAGACGAGATAGCCATTTTCCGTAACGCATGCAGGCCGCCGGCACCCAAGAGGATAGCTGCCGTTGCGGACTGAATGACGCCCCAGATTATTTTGCGGTGAGCCGGGGGATTTAAATCGCCGTTCGAGGTTAGCATCGCCAAGACCAATGTCGCCGAGTCCGCGGAGGTTACAAAGAAAACAGCTAGTAATAACAGCGCAATACCTGTCAGCAGCGAACTTAATGGGTAGTGCTGAAATACATTAAAAAGGCCGGTGGATATGTGTTCGGCCGTGGCCGCGGCAATATCTTTCCCTTGGTTGATTTCCAGGTCTAAAGCCGCGCCCCCGAAAACCGCAAACCAGACGAAAGTCAAAAGGGTGGGTACGAGTAGAGCGCCCAGGACGAATTCCCGGATTGTCCGGCCGCGGGAAATACTGGCGACAAATAAGCCGACAAAAGGCGACCACGATATCCAGGTGGCCCAGAAAAACAACGTCCATTTTTTTGTCCACTCATAACCTTCAAACGGATTCGTACTCAGACTCATGGTCAGCAGCGATGAAAGATAGTCGCCGGTGGTGGTGGTTAAAATGTTTAAGATAAATGTTGTAGGTCCGAGAAAAAGCATACATACGAGCAAAATGGCGGCCAAAGCAATATTGGCCCGGCTCAGCACCTGAATTCCCCGGTCAAGTCCGCGGAGAGCGGATATCATGTAGAGGATCGTTACGACCACGATTATCCCAAGCCAGGTGGCAAAGACATCCGGAACCCCCGGAAAGACGTAGGCAAGACCGCTTGATATTTGCATTGTGCCGAGCCCGAGGGAAGTGGCTATACCGAAAACGACAGCGAAGACAGCCAGAATATCCACGGCGTACCCCAGCACGCCGTAAATTTTTTCTCCGGCAATGGGGTATAAAGCGCTGGAAATAAGCGGTGGCATACCGCGTCTAAAGCAGAAGTAAGCAATACTGAGGCTCATGACGATATAGATCGCCCATGGTTGGAGTCCCCAATGGAAGAAAGAGTATTGCATTGCAAAACGAGCGGCATCTCCTGATGCATCAGTTATGCCGGTTGCGGGATGGAGGTAATGAATTAAGGGCTCGGAAACCCCCCAGAAGAGTAGGCCGATCCCCATCCCGGCCGCAAACAGCATGCTGAACCAGGCGAAATAGCTGTATTGGGGTTTTTCATGGTCTTTTCCCAATTTTATCTTGCCGTATTTGCTGAAGGCAAGGAGCAGGCTGAAAACGAGAAAGATAAACGGCGCGACCGTATAACCCCAACTGAAGTGGGTGATGATGCCTTCATGAACCGTTGCCGATAAGCTCTCGAACTGAGCCGGGCTGACGACTCCGAAGACGATGATTACGGCAACCAGAATAAACGATATGAGAAAGACGGTATTCTTTGCCCACATATAAAAGCCCTACCTCACGTTATTGACGGTTCTTATTTTGAGTCACCGCAAGTGATTCCAGTGGAATGATTAAAATTGAACATGGGGAACGATGAGGGAGATGTTCCGCAATTGATCCCAGCATTGAACTGAAGGGGCTGGCCTTATCATACTTGCCAGCCACGATCAGGTCCACCGCTTCACTGCGAGCTTTCTGGAGAATCTGCTTATAAGGACGGCCGAGGACAGCAATTTTTTCGACTCTCTCGTAACAATCCCGGCATTGCTCCGCAAGTTTAGCGAGATTTTTGTTGACCCTTTCCTTACGTTTTTTCTCGGCGTCAGGGTCGGGGGCACGCCTCCCGACATTCAAGAGATAGAGAGTATCGGCCTTGATCCCGTCGCATTGAAGATAAGGCATAACTACGTGATCGGTCGCTTTAAATGCGGTGGCGTACATGATCCGGCTGATTCCCGTTGTTGCACCTTTGCTACTATGCCGGGTGGCGCGATAGACCGCAACCGGGCGGTTCGATAAGCGGATCACGTCGCGTACAGTATTGCCGAGAAGGGCACGCTGGACAATCATTTTGGTCTTCCAGGGGAGGATGATAAAATCAGCGTTCTGGGCATCGGCATAGTCGCAGATAGCGCTGGCTACGTGTCCTGAACGGAAACTGATCTCAACTTCAAACCCCAGCTGCATAAGTTCCGCCGCCAGTTTCTCCAACCTGGCACGATGGTCCTGGGAATTGCCACTACCGCCTTCGTTGATGTTTAGCAGATGCACAGATTCGGAGGAAAAATGCTTGAGCAGGTCTATAATTCCCCCTATCTGCGCCCTGGATTCTTTAAGGCTCATGGGCCATACCGCCTTAGCAAGCATCGATTCACCCTCTTTTTATCGTTTTCTGCTTAACGGAGACACAATACCGGGGGCGGATACTACTATACTATCCCCATATACGCAAACTGGCGGGAAATTGCTTTCCGATAACGATAAGGAAGGTAGCATGGGGCACCTTGGGAAGCAAGGTAAACCAGGAATTTTCTGCAGTCGAACCTGCCCCCCATGCATACTCTGACCCGATGCACTGCCGATGCAGAGCCCGGTGTTTCCTCTGCGGTGAATTATTGACTTATGTGGGAATTGTGGGTAGATTCAGTCGTATTGCAATATTAAAAGCGCCGTCTCAAAGAACAAAGAATTTTCGGGATGAAAAGTCAAAACAATCAGATGCGGAAAGATCAAATCGCTTCAGTAACCCTGGCTCTTTTTGTCTGCCTTGGCTTCTTGGCTCTGCCAGCGACAGCCTTCGCCGGGGAAAAAGCCCAGGGGATGGCTCCAGTTTGATTTTATCCCTAATTACGGCTTGACCTTAGGAAATATTTTCACACATGCAGGCCTGGGAAGTGAGGCCCGGCTGGGGTTCAATATTCCGGATGATTTCGGTACTTCCCTGATTCGCCCGGGGGCCAACCTGAGTTCACCCATGAATCCGGCTGAAACTTTGTCCGACTTTGGTGTCCATGTCTTTCTCGGTGCAGAGGGCCGAGCGGTTTTGCAGAATATTTTCTTGGACGGGAACACCTGGAAAGACAGCCATAGCGTGGACAAAAAGCATTTTGTCGCTGATCTTTACGCGGGTCTCGCATTGACTTATCGACGATTCAGGTTGGTTTATACCCATGCCTATCGCACACGCGAATTTGACAATCAGGATAACGGTCAAGAGTTCGGTTCAGTTAACCTCAGTTATGCATTTTAAAGGCTGAAACAGACCGCTTAGTCACAGCGAGTGAAGTGTATAAAACCAAGCTTAATGAAGACGATCCTTAAGCGGCGGTTTTTAATTTTACTATCGCCTTGTCATACCCGGGGGGATCCGGGGCAGGTTGTCGAGGTGGCGGTCGTTGCTGGAAAGGAGCAGAGCAGGCTTTGCAGGGATTTCGGGTACTGCAACATTAGGACAGGATCGAGAAATCCGCTAAGAAAGCATATAACAGAATAACCAGCGTCACTAGAACGGCACCGACCCATTTGGCATGTTTCCAGGGTGTCATGTCTACGGCTTTAACATCTTCCTGAACCCATGCTTTCGGCCTGGGTTTAATGGCACCAATGGCCAGCATAAGCCCCACCAGGCCCACAAAAACGATGCCGAGAAAATGGAATTCATGGATATAGGCAGTAAGGAAAATCGGCCCGGGCTGCGGCGGCACAGCCGCATACGCCGCCGCGCCTTCAATCTCTTGTTTGACGCTCTCTTCGGTCTCGAGCGTGATCCGGTCATTATCGATAATGTGACAGGCGGCAACCGCCCCTTTATAGTGGTCGTATGATTTGTCGATCATTACGTCACCCGGAATCTTTTCTGTCACGGTAAGGAAGAATGCGTCTCTGTGCCCGGTTACCTCTTTCTCTTGCTGCGACGCTGTGTCGGAATTATCGTCAGTGATCAGCGGCACAGTAACAGTCTTGGCGGTTTCACCCGGTTCAAAACTGACTTTCAGCGCGTCGTGCGCTTCGTAATTGACTCCCGCTTCCGCTGAACCGTCCGCCGTTTTGAATCCCAATGTGACCCTCTGCTCAAGTGCTTCGGTAAGATAAACATGAAACGTGGCAGTCCCCGCAGATTCTCGAACCAGCGCGTCTTTCACAACAATTTCGGCATCTTCCTGTCCCAACGGCACAAAGTAGCCCAGGGCAATAATGATACATCCGACGACTAGGCTTACTTTAGCCGCCAGCGGCGGGACTCGTTTGGCCAACAGCCCCACGACTACCACGGCAAAGATTGGAATGAAATAGATGCCGTTCATTTTTTGAAGATAGGCGAAAATACTTTCCGTACTCGCTAGCAATGGTGCAATAATCATGGAAATAATGGCCATTACCCAGCCGAATATTTTGCCCGCTTTAACGACTTCTTCTTCCGGTGCATCCTTTTTCAGCACGCTTTTGTACAGCCCCAGACTGAAAAGGGTGGTGGTTGAATTGAGAGCCGAATTGAAGGAACTCAGGATGGCACCAATCATTACGGCGGCAAAGAACCCCGTAAGCGGAGAAGGAAGGACCGTTTTGATAAGCCCGCCATAAGCCGCGTCTGGTTTGATACCGTATTTCGCGAACGAGGCAAAGGCCAAAAGGCCGGGAACGACAAGGTAAAGCGGCCCCAGTAATTTAAGAAGCCCCGTCAGTAATACCCCCTTCTGGCCCTCCTCCAAACTGCTGGCCCCGAAGGTTCGCTGGATGATCTGCTGATTGGTACACCAGTAGAAAACATTCAAAAGCAATATGCCGGTAAAAAGAGTGTCAAACGGGACGGCGGAATCACGACCCCCGATGGAATTAAGCATTGTGCTGTGAGTCTCGGAGAACTTTGTAAAGCCATCAATCACGCTACCGCTGTCGCTGTAGTAAACAAGTCCGAAGTAGGGGATCATCAGCCCACCGACAAGGAGCCCGATGCCATTTATAAGATCGGAAACCGCCACGGTACGCAGGCCCCCGAACTGGGCGTAGATGGAGCCGGTCAAGCCAATGAACCATACGGTGAGCCAAAGCGCTACTGCATTACTGGGAAGAGATAGAAGCCCTTTTACGTCGAGCATCCGGCTTAATCCCATGGCACCCGAATAAAGAATGATGGGTAAAAGAATAGCGGCATAGGCAAACAGGAAAATAATATTGGTGATGACGTGAGTCTGATGATCGTAGCGTGTTTCCAAAAGCTGTGGAATTGTGGCTATTCCGCCTCGCAGAAAACGGGGCAAAAAGAACAGGGCCATCAGGACCAGTGCGATAACCGCAATGACCTCCCAGGCCATCACCGCCAGTCCGTTCGTGAATGCAGAACCGTTAAGCCCCACCAACTGCTCCGTGGACAGATTGGTCAAAAGCAGAGAACCGGCGATAAACGGAAAGGTCAACCGACGTCCGGCCAGGAAAAAGCCTTCAGCACTGGCATGATCATCCTTATGAGTGACAATCCATGTGATAAGTGCGACTAACCCTGTGCAGAAAATGAACGAACCCAGCGTTAATAAATTCATTAGCTCATTCCTTTTTGAGTGCCATCCGGGCTACCATGGCATATTGCCAAGCAGTTACTCAATTTATAAGATATACCCTTGAGCTACTTCTTCCCGCTCTTGCTTTCAGAGCTTCGAAAAGTCTGACAAAGCCTGATTTGTTCGCGCTAAAGTCAAACAGTGGACTGATCCCAGATTCCCGGTGACTGGCTTGCTCAGAGCTGCTGGCAGATCGCATCAATGCGCGCGCACTCCTCGTCGGTAAAGCTTACGCCGCGGATGGAGGCAACGTTTTCCTCCAGTTGCTCGGGTGAGCTGGCACCGATGAGGGCCGAGCAGATGGTGGGACGCTGTAACACCCAGGCCAGGGATAGGCCAGCCAGGGAAATGTTTTTGTCGCTGGCGAGGTCCTTGAGTTTGGCCGATACCTCGACTTTCCTGCGGAAGGCGTCGTTTTGATTCAAATACGAACTCGGATTGCTCGCCCGCGAACCGTTGGGGACGCCGTTCAAGTATCTGCCGGCCAAAATTCCCTGTGCCAGCGGGCTGAAGGCGATACAGCCGACGCCGGCCGCGGCCATGGCGTCGAATGCGGCCTCCGCACCGCGGTCGAAGATGGAATAGCGGAGTTGGTTGATGAGCAGGCTGACAGAGTGCTCCTTCAGCGCCTTTCGCGCTTCCAACACCGCATCGCCCTTATGGTAGTTCGAGATGCCGGCATAGAGTGCCTTACCTTGTTTGACCAATTGGGCCAGGGCTTCCATGGTCTCGTCGACCGGCGTCTCGCCGTCAGGGCAGTGGTGGTAGAATATGTCGACATAGTCAAGCCCCATCCGTTTCAGGCTCTGTTCGCAACTGGCCATGATATACTTCTTCGAACCACCCTTGCCGTATGGCCCTTCCCACATGTCATAACCGGCTTTGGACGAAATGATCAGCTGGTCGCGATAGGGCTTGAAATCCTTGGCAAAGAAACGTCCAAAGTTCTCCTCGGCACTGCCGTAGGGTGGGCCGTAGTTGTTTGCTAGGTCGATGTGGGTGATGCCGAGATCGAAAGCCTTGCGCAGAATCTTGCGGGCGACATGCAGGTCGTCGGCGTCGCCGAAGTTATGCCAAAGCCCCAGGGATATCGCCGAAAGCTTCAATCCACTCGTGCCGCAACGGTTAAAGTCTATTGCGGAGTAGCGATCCTGGGCGGGTAGGTAATTGGGTAGGGGGAGGTGGTCGTTGGTTTGCATGGCAATCTCTTTTTCTTTTTCGTATATGCTACCACCATAATGGAGCAATGGCAAATACTCTCGCGACTAGCCCAAGTTTCGCAACTTGGGCTATAAGTCGTTGCCGCAACGACCGGATTTCTTGTGGCACTACGAGGCTTGAATGGAGCTATTTTTGTTGCAATGCAAGGACTTATGATACAAAATTTCGCAAAAATTTTGTTTTAGCCCGAATTTCTGCGAAATTCGGGCTAGTTAGACCGTCCGCGAAAAGGTCTCAGGTCCATGTTGGGAGCGCCGGTGGTTCCTCTCGGGCTTTTGCGCTGTAATGTACTACCCTCCAGGGTAATACGTTATAGCTCAAAAGCCCGAGAGGGGCTACCACCGCCCCAACCCGAAGGGCTCGTGTCTCTTTCGGCGATCTTTCGTCTTTTCGGCGGAAACCGTTAGCTTACGGCTAGC
>JAWOEV010000049.1:0-6483 GCA_046482565.1 Lentisphaeria bacterium
AGCACAGTACCCGGCCCGCACCGGATTCATCTCAACGTACTTCAGACACTCCCACAAAGCATGATTACCGTCCAGAACCACGCTTTTATAACGGTCACCCCAAAGCCGCCCCCGGCGTTCATACGTCCGGTTATACCAGCAGGTGAAGCGCTGTTGCAGATCCTTGACAAAACAACTTACATCCCGCATTCTCCTGCCGTATTTCTCCACCACCTCCGGATCATCCCAGTCGGGCGCAACCCGTCTATCCCCGTAGAAAGCCCGGAACCGCGCTTCCACCTCAGCCCGCCCCGGCAATTCAGGATACGTACAAACTACCGCATGCCAGTGGTTAGCCATACAGACAAAGCTGATAACCTCAATCGAATAAAACTCCTGCAGCCACTCTGCCAGCCGGAAAAGCTTCTCCCGGTCAACCTCCCCGAACAACTCATCCCCACGCCAGCCAGCAACCCGGTTAAAGCAATGAAAATAACCCTTCTCCTTATCATTCCGAATCCGAGGCCCCCGCATAACTTTACCCTTTGTCTATAGTGAATTTATATAAGCGATAAAATACAATAAAAGCATAAATACTGAAGTCAAATTAAAAAGCCTGTCCCTTTATAGTTTATAGTTATAGTATAGTAGTTATAATACTATTTAGTTAATTCGCGTTTATACTACGTAGTTTCCAGGTAATTCTTTGAGTGCCCAGCGAATTTTCTTGGCGGTTGCTTGTCCTATGCCAGCCACGTTTATTAACTCCTCTTCGGGGGCGGACATAACGTTTTCGACCGTTGTAAAATGGTCGAGTAGTTCTTGGGCTCGACCGGGCCCCACGCTGGGCAGTCCCTGTAAGATTCTGTATTGCATTTTTTTCCTACCTTTGGGGCGATAACCGCCCCGGGGGTATGCCCCGATCTTAGCAGAACGGACTTGGTGAGCAGAATAGATCATGAGGTTGGCTGTTTCGGCCGCATTCATGGCCCTGAGGATTGGGATTCCCAGTATGAGAGTGATGGAAATCAAAGCACCCTGAATGCATTCCCTCGGCATCTGACAATACTGCAAGTCAGCGCCGCTTCCTTCCAAAATCATGACTGGGTGGTCTGTATAACGCAACAGCTGACAAGCTTGTTTAAATAATCTGTGGTCTTTAATGGAAGCAGTTAAGTCGCGCAAGGTTTTGCGTTCTACATGTAGCTTGTCGTCAACAATGTAGTCCGCCACTGCAAGGCGACTGACCGTCACTTCAACATTCCGGAAGCCTCGCAGTATCTTGATAATTCCCGCCTGCTGTTCCCGGTCGTCGGCAACGAAATGGATGGGTTCGGCTGGATATGCTTTAGCCACTCTGGATCATTTTTTGGCTTTGTCGGCCTCAGCTTTTTTCGCTTTTTTATATTTTTCGGCAGCTTCTTCCTTGGCTTTCAGCAACTTACGGTACTCCGAGCTTTCTCCCGCCAGTACTTCATCTATTTCTTTATTAAGTTTCTCGATTTCACGGCGCAATTTCTGTATTTCCTTATAACGCCGTTTTGCCATAGGGACTTCTTCCAACAGCTTTCTTTTCATGGCCCCGGCTCTGCTGGCAGCAGTAACGGTTTCGCGCATGAGTTGATCAATTTTAGCGGGACGCCCGGCTTGCGCCCAATTGGCGGCGGGGGCGGCCATAATAACAGTGAGAGCGACAGCGGCGAGTGTATTACGTGATTTCATTTTTATCCCTTTTTATACAACTGTTTTGGTTTTAATGCGACTTGAAAAGAGGAGCCTTTCCTGCTTTACCCTCATCAATCCGGAAGAACTACAAAGCATAAAATATATACAATAATCAATCATGCCAATCCTTTACTATTGGCTATCTCGATTATTTATAGGCCAACTGGCCGGCCAGTCCACGCTAACTGAATCGAGGTCATAAGGAGAGTTTTTCAAAAAGACAATGTCTGATTGTCCGTCGGCGGGAGCGAACAGAACCTGACCGACAAATGCGCGGCCGCGAACATTTGCAGGGATGAGCGGCGACGATCCGGACTCTATGTTTTTGATAAGAGCATAGAAGCGATTGGACGTTCCTTGTCCGCCTGGCAACAAACACCACATCTTATCGGTATTACGCATAATGTTATCGACATACAGTTTTTTGGAGTCGGGTTGCTTGCTGACCACTCCGGCGATACTCATGTCACGGTTCAGTGTAGCAATTAACAACCAACGATTAAACTCCGTATTTTGCTGAACTTGCCGGACGCTCTCAACTGTAAGTTGTTCCAAATGTTGCCGGATTTGATTTAATTCTTCCCTGACGAGTTCATGCTGCTGATTTATCCAGGGTATTGCCACCTTAGTATCACGAAGATGGTTACGGATTGCCTCAAGGCCGGTATTTTCAAAAGGTGTAACGCGGGCGGCGTATTCACTGAGGCGGACAATGAGTTCGGCTTTCGGCGTAACTGCGATTTCCGGATTTTTAAGTAATTCGATTATTTGTTTATACAGGAAATCTTCGAGATATCGGTCTTCTGGAACTGAAGACAGAAGACGGCGTCCGAATTTGGCGGCGGGAATTAAATTTTCTTCCGGGCGTTTCTTCCACTGGACATCGTAATCGCGGTCATCGAACTGTCTTCGTTCCAACTGGGGGGAATAGGCATTGGCACTCTGACGAAAGACCTCTCCCCAATACAGCGTGTATCGCGTTCCGTCATCAGCGTTTTCTTCCCGACTATAAAAGCTTTTAGGTGTAAAAAGGACTTGCCACTCTTCTTCGCCTTTTTCACGATACCGCAACACTTTCCAATCCCAGAACCGCAATGACCGCAACCGGTTCATATCACCCCTGACATTATCAGCAGCAACGGGGTATTGTATGCATTTGGTAAGGTCGGGGTACCAGACACTTGTTTTCCCTGCCCCCAATGTATCCCGTGCTTGTTTAAAAGGGCTGGCTGCGCCTGATGTTTGAGGCAAGGCCTTGAAGCGAGTACCGTTAAGGTCTAGTGCATCTCGATAAGAGCTCATATGGCGCAAGGTTCTCTCGAGGTCTTCACCTTCGGGGGTATCGGTATATTTTTCGACAAAATTGTTGACAGCATTTTTGTAGGCATCCAGACTTTGGAGGTTTTCCCCCAGGGTTGCGAGGAAGCGCCAGCGCTCGTTTCTGGCGGCCTCGATCTGAGTTTTTTTCTGAGCCAAACGATTACCCCATGCGTTCAGATCCGCCACCAGCGTCGACCATCCCTGCCGGACCTGCGGAGAAACCTGTCCGCGCAGTTCCTGTCCTTCTTGGACTATTTTCTCGCCTTGTTCGATTTTGTTGGCGAGCAATTCAAGCGAGGCACTTTGCCCATTACTTTCCAGGTCTGTAAGCAAAGCATTAAGGTCATTCTTGAGAGCTTGGAATTTTTCGTTCCGTGCTGTTTGTTCTCTTTCCGTGTGAACCTGCCAGCTTCTTTCCCAAGCATCGATCCGCCGTTGTTCTTCGCCGGTTGCCGCCACATCCCGGGCATCTCTCATTATTTTTGTAATTCGGGCTGAACTGGCTTCATAACCACTATCTCTGATGGTCTGCAACTGCGCCATAAGTGCCTCAAATTCGGCCTGACGTTCAGCCTCGGCCGCTTTATACCGGCGAACTTTATTTTTATACTGCCTGACGGCGGGGGCTTCATAATAGCGCGGTTTTTCCGCTTGGAGTTTATCCAAGTAGCTTTCGACGTCATCGACTTTTTCGCTTTCCCACATTGCCTGCAACCGTTTTTGATGCACATTGATCTGGAAAGCACGCCATCCATACCAGCCGGCAGCTCCGATTACGATGGCCGCGATCAAGATACAAGCTGCTGCAAAAATCCGCCGGTTTTGACGACGACGTTGCTCTTCAGCCCGCAACATTTCGATACGTTCCGGCACTGACTTCTTGAAATCGTCAGCGAGCTGGCGGTTAAAGCTTTGAACATTATCCCATGCCTGTTCCAAAGGCTGCCGATCAACATCCGGGCGGTCAAGTACGGCCCGGAGTTTTTCCAGGGCTTTTTGAAAGCGACGTTCTTCGTCTCGCTTTTTTACTTCTTCAGCGAACCACTCTCGTGCTTGACGGGCAACAGATTCCATGTCTTCGCTCGGATGAAAGTCAGCAAAGTTTTCCAATCGGTGCCATTGTTCGACGAGCTTGGCAAGGTGGTCAAAATCCTCCTTTTTCAGTGCATCTTTAAGCTTCGCGATCAAAGCTTCGCCTTCTTCCCGGGCCTCGTGTTCTCGATGTCGGCGCAATCTTTCATCAATTTTTTCACGGATGTCATCCGGGGGGGGTATCAAGCGGCGGGGATCAGTCAGGTCATCATAAATATTCCGAAGGGCGTCAATATCGTCATTGCTGAGCGCCTCCTCAACCTTTTTTTCGATTTCCTGCAACTGGGCGCGTTCGAGAGGTTCGAGATTTTCAACCCAAACCGGATTTTCTGAGTCGTGGACCCGCAGTTGCCGCAGCACATGGACTCTTTCTTCCAGTGTTCCGTCATTTACGAGGCGCCGGAATTTTCTGAGTAAAGGTTGCAGGAGTTGTTCGGTTGAGCATTCTTCACGCAGCCGGTCGATGGTTTCGAAATCGAGTTCCGGTGGTGCAGTCATGCCAAAGTCAAGGCAGATATTTCGCCACTTACGGATTTCCGGTGTTTCCAGCAACTCTCTAAGCTGGAAGAGCGAGGGGGGTGCCAAAGCCTCCTGGACGGCCTCTGATCGGAGGCCTTTTCCAAGTAGATCTTCGCATTTAGTTAAACGCGCATTGAAGCGCTTACACAGGTCGGCGAATTGCTCCGCCAAATCATGCTCAGTCGTGGACGGTTCCTGTTCCAGGCCGTTGGCAAATTCTTTTATCTGGCTGATCAGCCGTTGTTCTGCAATCATGATCTACCCTTCCTGCGCGGATCATCAGGTTTCATCCGCAGTCGTCTGCGAGTCCGGTTTTTCAATAAGAGGAAATCGTTATTGGTTTTCTCTCCGGTCTTTTTTTCAGCTCCCGATTCAGCCGTTTTACGGCGTGGCTTTTTTTGGGGGGCGGAGACTTTTTCGCCACGGGCGATCCGTGTATATATATTATTCGGAGCTTCCCTGAGCGGCTTGGTCAAATCCAACTTGAAGGTGCCGGTGGTGGCACGTACATCCTTCAGCGGTGGGGCATCAGGCAGGCAACATCGCAAGGTGCAATTGACTCCAGCCGGCATATGCATAAACACCGTATTGAAGGTAAGCAACCACCTTTTCGGCACCTCCAGAGCCGCCGTAAGATCTTCGATTAGGGAAAGGATAGGCATACCCGGTTCATAGACGAGGTAGATTATTCCGGCGGGATTGCGATTGAGTTCGCGGAGCAGGATTCCAGCCCATCCGGCGTCGCCGGTAATTTCTTTCCAGTTGGCCGCAAAGGTTTCCGGCGGCAGATTACCGGAGGGGACGTCTTTCGGTTCCGGAATAAGCCTTGGTTCACCCTTCCAATCCCCCAGCAAAACCCCATCCTGGCGCGCCAGCCACGCCGGTCCGGCCTTAGGGCGTTCATCGGGATCCAAAACCAGATGATACGCAAGTTTATTCTGGCGATTGGTAAAGTCCCGACCTGAATATCCGACCTGCGACAGGATGTTAAAACTTTCGCCCGTGGCAAAACCACGGTAATGGCTCACGGCCGTCGGGTGTTGGTTGCCGTTACCCTGCTTATTGCCTAATGGGCTTTTATAGGAACTCAGTGATTCCAGTAATCGAACCACTGACGGCTTCATGCCTTTGGTGTGCGCGACTGTACAGAAACCGCGAGTGCCCGGCTTCAAGCCGCGGTGTGCCGAAGTGTATATGAGTTCACGCGCCATATTGATCAGCTGTTTTTCTTTTTTATTTCTTTACGCGTTGGCAATACAAACCATTTACCGGTTCGCGGACAACGCAGGCGATAACCGAGATACGAGAGGGGAACCTGCAGGGGCATTTCTTCGCCCGGCACGTTCACATAGACAATATCCCCGGACAATCGGATATCGACGTTTACCACGTCGCGCTCAGTCTGTTTTCTCCGCGGCAAGACGGGGATCAATCCGTAGCGATAAAAATGGTAAAGCATTGGAACTGTAATCCAGAAAGGCTTAATATTGCGCGGCCGGATACCGAGCGTCCCGCTGTTCTGGTCCAATTCCGGACTTGTCCCCAGGGCACTGTTAGGCACAAACAAAACATCACTGGAAAACGATTCTGCGGTCGAAACCAATTCCGGACAAACATCTTCCAAGAGAGCGCGAACGGAGTAAGAGGCACTCATAATAGTATCAACATCCAGAGCTGAGGTGCCGACATCCTTGTCCCAGGACCACGGTTCCTGCGGTATATCGTAGCCGAGCTCAGACAACCATATGTCGGCCTTAGGGAATTGCGCGGCTTTTTTGAAGTAGGCTATAAGGATATTGCCTATGCTGCGCTCTATGACTTAACTATTCAAAACAAAATGACGGCCGG
>JAWOEV010000003.1:0-3869 GCA_046482565.1 Lentisphaeria bacterium
GACCCATATGCCCACCCCCGGCGATGAGGCGGGCCTCCGCAAGCTCGGCGTCAATCTTACCTGCGACCCCAATTTCAGTAGCAAATCATTGCACGCCGAGTGATCACAAAGCCACGGGGGCGCTTCCAATACGGGTGCAAGACCGTTTCGTATGGCGTTTAGCCCGAATTTCGCAGAAATTCGGGCTAAAACAAAATTTTTAAGAAAGCTTGTGTCATAAATCCTTGCATTGCAACAAAATTAGCTCTATTCAAGCCTCGTAGTGCCACACGAAATCCGGTCGTTGCGGCGCAACGACTTATAGCCCAAGTTGCGAAACTTGGGCTAGTGCTCTGTATAGCTTAAAGCTTCCTACTCCAACACTTCCAAAACCTCTTCGAGCAACGACCGTAAGTCGCTCGGGGACTGGATTTGGTAACGGGCTTCGGTTTCACCCGCGCCGATTTTGATACCGAAACGACCGGCATCGGTCTTGCGAAGCATACTCTCGTCGGTAATATCATCCCCCGCACAGACGACAAGATCATAAGAATTAGCCAGGAGCATTCGTTCCACTGCGGCACCTTTGTTAACGTACACCGAGACAACCTCTACCACACTTTGTCCATGGTGAACTTCCGCTGGAATACCGGTTAACATATCATCCAGCGCCGCGACCAGTTGCCGGGCTTTCCAATCTCCGAATTCCGGATCTGCAGCCCGATAATGCCAAGCCACGCTGGCTTGCTTCTCCTCAACATGACTTCCCGGGGTGATTCCTTCGTAATGGTGCAGCATTCCCAGAATGATTTCTTTCCAGGAAAGATCCACCTCTTTATAAAAAGCCCGCCAATCCCCCTCCCCCGCAGGTCGCACCGCAAGACCATGCTCAGCAATCAGGGTAACCTCAAGGTCACCGAACCACTCCTGCATTTCATGCCGTTTCCGGCCGCTTATGAGATATGGATCAATGCGCGGATTATCCGCCAACTCACACAACAAATCGCAAATTTCCGGCATCGGCAAAGCGTGCGTAGGGTCCTGTTCAAACTCCCGCAGTGTACCGTCATAATCTAGGAAGCAGCCAACCTTCCCTGCTCCCTTAAAGGCCGCCAGAATTTCAGATATCTGCTGTTCCCGACGCACTTCAGCACGGGGACGCACAGGTCGATTGCGCAAGTCTTCGATGAAAGAACCGGCCCAATAATGGGCATCGTAAGTCATCACCCGTTTCCGCATTTTTTGCATACGTGCATGCTTCTCAGTTTCACTGAGAGCGAGGGCTTCTTTAATCTTTTCAGCCATGCCCGCTACGTTAAATGGATTTACCAGAACGGCATTCCACAGCTCCTCAGCAGCCCCAGCAAATTCACTGAGCAGTAAAACCCCGCATTCATCCTGCTTCGCCGCTACATATTCTTTGGCGACAAGATTCATCCCGTCGATAAGCGGAGTTACCAAGGCCGCGTCCGCTACCGCATACAGGGCACATAACTCCGGAAACGGAATAGCGTGAAAGACACAGTGAACGGGAACATTTTCGAGCGTCCCGTACCGACTGTTGATGTGCCCGATACGACTCTCAAGGCGTTGGCGCAGCAACTTATACTCATTCACCCGCGTCCTCGAAGGAATATTGATGAACAGGAAAACAATATCATCCTTAGGGTGCCAATGCCTCAAGAACGTCTCAATAGCTTCCAGGCGCCGTTCAATGCCTTTACTGTAGTCAATCCGTTCAACGCTCAACACCAACGTTTTGTTTTCATACATTTTCCGCAGATCCATTTTGTGCCGCGCATGCCTTTTGGTGGCAAGCTCCTCCGCGAACCGGGGGGCATCAATCCCGATAGGATACACTCCGATGTATGTCCGCCTGCCCTCATGCAACACGTGGTCCATTTCAGTAGCATAGCCGAGCAGGCGTAAAACCGTACTGCGAAAATGACGCAGATAACCAAAGGTGTGAAACCCTATCTGGTCCGCTCCTAAAATCCCTTTGATTAAATCCTCTCGATGCGGTAGGGAACGAAATATCTCGTATGAGGGAAACGGGGTATGGAGAAAAAAGGCGACCCTCACATCCGGACGTCGCTGGCGTATCATACTCGGCAACAGCATGAGCTGATAGTCATGCACCCAGACGACATCCCCTTCTTCAAGCGTGCCACAAACTATTTCGGCAAATTTACGGTTGACCGCACAGTACGCATCCCACCAACTCGATTCATAGTGCATGTACTGCGCCATATAATGAAGCACCGGCCAGGCACTGGCATTGGAAAAGCCGTAATAGAATCCATCCAGCTCGGCCTGAGTAAGGAAAACCGGCGTATATTTGTGGGCCCCCTTTAACTTTGCTGAAACATCCCGCTGTTTGCCAACATCATGCAGGATTTTTCCCGGCCACCCAACCCATTTTACCGCGTAATGCTTCTCGGCATGGGCAATGGTCGCCAGTAACCCCTCCGACGCACGCTCTTTTTTGCCCTCAACCGTAACCGGTAAGCGATACGTAACATTCACTACATGAAACATTAAAAGCCTCCCTGATTACCACCACCCTCCTGCCTCCTTTGCCTATTCGAAACGCCAACCTTCCTCTACACTCTACATCATTTTTGCTTGACCAACAAGAATTACGTAACAAAGCTTAGCCCGGACTCTGCACAAGTCGTCAGCGCCGTAAATGGCTATGAGATCAGCTGCGATCATACGTTGTACTGCACCGCCCCATAGCAGCGGAGGCAGAGACCAAGATAATTGGGTTGGTATCGATATCGCAAAGCGGGAGAACGGCAATTTGCAGGATCACAGCCACAGCTATCCGCAGGGGCGATCTGGTCGTAGGTGAGTAGGGTGTTGGCGATTCTGGCCTTGGTTGAAGAAGGAGATTATGTTTCCGGATTATCTGAGGTAAGGTGCCCTCAACCGCTGCTTCTCCCCCTGCACATCCATAGATCTGCCAGGCTCCGCCTCAGACGCGGCAGGTGCGAATTTCCGTCACCATAATTCCCTTGGCGCCGGTGGCCGCCAAATCGTCCATAATCCGGTTGAGTTTCTTGCGGGAAACCATGGCTTTGACGGCGCTCCAGCCTTTTTCGCTGAGGGGAGCTATAGTGGGCGATTCAATCCCGGGGGTTATTTTACAAGCCGCATCCAGAGCAGTGTTCGGTATGTCGTACTCAACCACTACATAGTTACGAGCTACAACTATGCCCTCGAGACGTTGCTGAAAGGCGCGGCAATCCTCGCGTTCACATATGTCCATGGTCCTGGACATCAGGATGGCTGCGGATTGCATGAGCGGTTTACCGACGGTTTTAAGGCCTGCCTCTTTCAAAGTACGGCCGGTGGAAACTACGTCGGCAATGGCATCGGCCACGCCGAGTCGCACTGAGACTTCAATGGCCCCGTCTAGGCGAACCGTTTTGCCCTTTACCCCCCGCTCTTTCAAGTCCTGTTCAACAATGCCCGGGTAAGAGGTCGCAATCCGGGTGTTGTCGAATTTATCGGGGGTGAGATCACTGTCTTCAGGGACGGCATAATAGAAAGCTGATTTACCAAATCCCAAGCCCATTATTTCATGAACGCCGGAATTACTGTCCAAGGCTAGATCCCGCCCGGATATGCCCAGCTCAATGATACCGCCGCTGACATACACGGGGATATCACGGGGGCGCAGGAAAACGAACTCTACAGCGTTATCGGGATCGTTTACCGTAAGTTCCCGCCCATGCCGTTTGCAACTGTAACCAGCCTCAGTAACCAACCGTAAAGCATCGTCAGCCAAGCCGCCTTTATTGGGCAGAGCAACTTTCAACATAAATATAATTTCCTTATGAACAAAATTAACCGCGTCACGAAGCGTCCAGGCTAGAGCCTCCGCG
>JAWOEV010000008.1:0-4738 GCA_046482565.1 Lentisphaeria bacterium
GACCCATATGCCCACCCCCGGCGATGAGGCGGGCCTCCGCAAGCTCGGCGTCAATCTTACCTGCGACCCCAATTTCAGTAGCAAATCATTGCACGCCGAGTGATCACAAAGCCACGGGGGCGCTTCCAATACGGGTGCAAGACCGTTTCGTATGGCGTTTAGCCCGAATTTCGCAGAAATTCGGGCTAAAAAAAATTAAGAAATTTTGTGTCATAAGACCCTGCATTGCAATAAAAGCAGCTCTATTCAAGCCTTGTAGTGCCACACGAAATCCGGTCGTTGCGGAGCAACGACTTATAGCCCAAGTTGCGAAACTTGGGCTAGGCGTCTGCGAAAAGGTCTTGCGTTCCGTGTAGCAGTTTGTCGGACTTAGCATCGACCGTCAGAGAGATGCCAGTCAATGTGTTTTATCAAGAAATGCAATGAGCAAAAACAATAAAATCCATATTAGTGAAGGCGACAGCGGTCTGGTTGTGAAGGTTCCGGCCGCCCTGCCCCGAGCAAACTGCAGAGAGGCAGAGTGGGCGCAATCCGGGGGGCATTGAGGCAGAATTCCGGCCCCGTAATTATTGATCTGGCCCGGGTCAGCATTAAGGACTCTTATTCCGTCGCATTGGCCGTTGAAATCAAGCGTCTAAGCAAAGAGCACGAAAAAAAGCACAAGTTCAGAACGCAGAATCCGGGTTGGCCGACCTAATCGCGGAGCTGGAACACGAATTTGAGCGGCGTACCAAGCCAAAGTTTTCCTTCATCGGGCTTCCTGAGCAAGTCGGGGAACGGACTGTTTCTTTGGGGCTCGGCATGCGTTCTTTTTTTGAATTCAGTGGTTCATTATGTCGGTCATTAGCCTATGCGGTTCTGCATCCGAGACGGGTTCGCTGGGGTGATGTATTGATTTATATGGATCGGTGCGGGATAGGCGGCCTCCCCATGTCTTACTGGCACCAAACGACCGCTACTCTAGGGGCTTGGGATATTTTACAGGGGCTTGTCAAAAGCGTGGTATTTGCTCTGTTTATTGCCGCAGTCGGCTGTCTGCGCGGGTTGCAGACCCGCGGCGGAGCCCAGGGCGTCGGCAGTTCAACCACTGCCGCCGTCGTTACCGGCATTTTCTGCATTATTATCAGTGACGCCGCGATGACTATGATTTTCGCGCGCCTTGGACTTGGTTAAGAGTATGCCCAGCAAAATCATACAGAACCCGAGAACTGGATGCGGCAAACCCAGCCAGTTTCGCGACTGCGAGCACGGCAATCATTGAGGCAATTATAGCGGATTTTGTCTCTGATATGCAAGAGCAATTGGGGCACGAATCTGAATAGCGAAGTTCTTTTGGCGGGAGCAAAAACTCAGCCGGACATTAAGGAGCTTCTCAACAAAACCCGGATCAACGCAACGGGTTAGGGCTGGCCCATGTTTTCACAATTACCTCGGGTGCCATGATCCCCGCCCCCCCCCCCCGCAAATTTGCTCGACCGGCTGGAATTACCCTCCTTGTGGCGCTATATTCCGCGTTTGCATTAGTGCAAAATAACGTTTTATCACGGTTATTGCATACTTCCATTGATGCGTTGGTACTTTCTCGAGATTACGAAATTGAACAGAGATACAGACTGAAATTGACCTAGCAAATTTATGACATCAGACCTGGAACATAAACTTACGGAAATCGCCGGTAAAACGGCTTATCAAAAGGGGGTGACAGCTTACCGGAACGGCGCAGTCTTGGATGTGAGCCTAAACGGCAAAAGCGCTGAGGCTCGCATCGCCAATTCAGGCGGTCGTTTTGAGCGAGTCACGGTGAAATGGAAAAGGGATTCACTACAGGCAAAATGCACCTGCAGCTGGCGGATCACACCCTTCTGCCAGCACATCGTTGCCGCCTTTCTGAAGCTTGAAACCCGTCGCCCCGAAATTCTGCAGTCTCTTCTATCAGAAGAAGACCGGGACGACACAAAAATAATCAGGCATAAACACAGCCCATCAGGAGCAACATCTGAACCTCGTTATTCGGCCTTGAAAACCCATTCTCTACGGGAAATCATCAAACAGGCCTCAGCCCCGGGGCGGGTTGAACTGCACGTCAACGGCCCCCCACCCCACCTTGAAAGCCGCTGGAGCCGCATGGAGCTGCGGATAGATCTGCTTTACAACGGCCGCGAGTACTCCGGCAGCAATATCAAGCGTCTCGTCGAAACTGGTTCAGCCTCGGGGGGTATGGATCTGCAGAACTTCTCCCTGCAGGAACAACAACTCATGCGCCTGGTACTTACCCAGGCAGAGGTTGTCGGCACACGCTTCGTCATGAATTCCTATGCCGTATCGGATCTTCTGCACTGTCTGACCGGTTTTCATGAGCTTTATTCGGACAGCGGTCGAATCAACGTGCATCGGCAACATGCCGAGCTGGTCATGGTTACCGGCAGCAAAAACAGCCATTACAGTATTTCCCCCCGCTTCCAGCTCCGTGACCACGGTCTTCTGCCCCGTGACAAACTGAAAAGCGTCGTCGGCCGCGGCGGTGCCTGGGTCGGCTTGGGGGTTGATTATTGGTGGCTACCGGGAGTTACCGATGCCAGCTGGATACGCTGTTTCCTGGGGGGCGAAACCACCGAAATCAGCGCCGAAGATCTGACCCATCTCACCCGAGGCTGTGAATCCCACCGGCTCCCGGCCCGGGTAATCCCGGATAATGAAGTCGCAGAACTGCGGGCGGTATCAGGTGACTGCCACCCCGTTTTAACCTTGGATTGGGATAAAAAAGGCATTACGGCCCGCCTCGAGTTTGAATACGGTGGCAAACGCGTCCCGTTTGACGGCCCGGAAATACTCTGGGAGCGTAAACGGTTCGTCGCCCGCGATGTAAACGCGGAAAATGAGACCGTTGACAGCCTTAAAGCCATGGGGTTTACCAAGTATGGCAATCGGAAAGACAATTTTATTTTAAAGGAACCTAAACGGCTGTGGAACTTTCTAAAGCATGGAGCTGATGACCTGGGGCGCAAATGGAAAATTTATTACTCAAGCCGATTCTCAAGAAACCGGAATGCCACCGGCAACGTCAGCATGAAGGCCAGAACCGCTCGCGAAGGAAATGGCTGGTTCGAGCTGGAATACGATTTCCAAACTGCGGACGGACAACTGCTGAAAGTGGATGATGTCCTTGCGGCCCTCCAAAATGAGCAGCGTTACATTCAGCTTGAGTCGGGAGCCGTTGCGGAACTCTCAGACAAACTCCGGAAGTCCTGGGAAAGCATGACCGGTCGAGCTTCAGAACAGGAAGACAACCGCCTGCGATTTGGACAGACTACTGCTATCGCCGTCGAAAGCGCCTTGGAGGATTTTACAATTACCGAGAACGGTGCTTGGCAGGAATTGTGTGAAAAACTGCGCAATGCTGAGGGTGTCGATTCCCTGGACCTGCCTGAAAAACTGCAGAATCGCCTGCGCAACTACCAAAAAGAAGGCATTGCTTGGCTGGACCTTCTGGAGGACTGCGGTTTCCACGGAATCCTGGCGGATGAAATGGGACTCGGAAAAACCGTCCAGGCATTGGGACTGCTATTGCAACGACAGCGGCGCGAAAAGACCAACAAACCTTCTTTAGTGATATGCCCGACAAGCTTGGTCGAAAATTGGGCCAATGAAGCCCGGCGCTTCGTCCCCGAGCTTTCCACTCTCACCATAACCGGACCGCAACGAAAGGATCGACTTCAGGCCCTGACAAAACACAACTTATGCATTACCTCATATGCCCTCCTGCGCCGAGATATCAAGCGTTATAAAGAAGTCGATTTCGATTACGTAATACTTGATGAAGCCCAGCACATCAAGAACCCGAAAACGGTCAACGCCCGCACATGCAAAGCACTGCGCACCGACCACCGCCTGATATTGACGGGAACCCCCGTGGAAAACGCCCGGCATGAGCTGTGGTCCCTTTTTGATTTTCTCCTGCCCGGCCTGCTGGGATCCAGGCAGCAATTCAAGCAGGAATACGAATCGGCCGCGGCCAACGACTTCCTCGTCAATGCCGACTTGGCAAGCCAGATACGCCCGTTCATTCTACGCCGTACCAAGTCCCAAGTGGCTCAACAGCTACCGCCCAAAATGGAACAGGTTGTATACTGCGAAATGAGCAACCGGCAACGCCAGCTCTACGAAGAAATCAAACGGGCCGGGAAAGATCTTCTGCGCCGCTCTAAAGAAGAAGACTGGAATCAGACCCGCTTTGAAATGCTGGCACTACTCATGCGCCTGCGTCAAGCCTGCGGCCACCCGGACCTACTCCCCCCGGGGTAAATCATACAAGGCAAAATGGCTGCTAGGCAGCTGCGCTTGCAGGGAATTCAGCCCCCCAGCCAATTGCAAACGCTCCTGGTTGAGTAGCGTCAGCCAACTGATGGTTTTGATCTTAGCTTGTTTGAACTCGGGTCGTTTAGCCAATAAGCCTGCCGTACCCACATCCAAACCGGGCATGCGGTCAGCCATAAAGGCCTCAGTCGGCTCGTTCTCACTCCGATTTGTCACAGAAAGATTGAAGGCATGCCCCGCATAGCCCTGCTCTGGGTTTAGCAACCGCGCAAAATCCAAGAACAAGCGCAGAAAGCTTAGCGGATGCTGCTCTTGATAGAGTAGCGGCACAGAGAACTCCAATACGCTAAGATCACGCCCAATTTTTGCTTGCCAAGCTGCTCGTCCAGATATTCTAAAATACCAAGCACTCGCATCATTGGAT
>JAWOEV010000015.1:0-7187 GCA_046482565.1 Lentisphaeria bacterium
AGACGCCATGCGAAAAGGTATCGCGCCCATGCTCGTGCCTATTTCGGATGAGATTTTGTCTTTTCGGCGGAATGCGCTAGCCGTAAGCTAACGGTTTCCGCCGAAAAGACGAAAGATCGCCGAAAGAGACACGAGCCCTTCGGGTTGGGGCGGCGGCAACCCTTCTCGGGGTTTCGAGTTGTAAAACATTACCGCTGAAGGTAGTGCATGACAACACGAAAACCCCGAGAAGAGCAACCGGCGCTCCCAACAGGGGCGCGATACCTTTTCGCATGGCGTCCGGCTAGTCCCAAACTGTCTCACTGGCCTTGAATACCGGCCCCTCCTTACACGTCCGCACGTATTTCCAGCCGCTCGATGAGTCATCCTTCATTTTAACCACGCAGGCGAAACAGGCGCCGACACCGCAACACATCGCGTGATCCAGGCTTACCTCAGCATCAAGCCCGCGGGCCAGGACAATCTCGGTCACACTTTTAAGCATAGGGTTCGGTCCGCACGCATAAATACGGGGATTATCGGGGTGCTCATCCAGCACGTCTTTCAGTACTTCTGTTATAAATCCTTTATGGCCAGCCGATCCATCATCTGTGGCCACTTTAAGGGTTGCGCCAAGTTGCTGATATTCCTCGGTAAGCAAAAGGTCGTCAGCGGTGCGGCCGCCCAATAGACACACCGGCGGCGCAGGTACCCGGCAGGCAAGCATATATGTCGCAGCACACCCGTAGCCGCCGGCAACAATAATCGGGGTCGCATCCTCCGAACAAACCGTATAACCATTTCCCAGCGGTCCCATCAGGCTGGCCTCTACCCCGGGCTCCAGTTCGCTGAGGTGCCGCGTACCCTCGCCTACCACCTTATATATAACCTTCAGCAACCCCTCCGAAGCATCCACTGCAAATATGCTGAATGGACGCCGTAAAACCCGGTGATGAAACAGCGGCAGGCGAACATGCACAAACTGGCCCGGCCGCGCCTGCGTCAATATCTGCGGTGCCGCAAAATCCACTTGATAATACCCCCCCTTCAAGCGGTAATTGTTGATTATGGGAGAATTTTCCAAAAACATCGAAGCATTTCCCTGTATTGGCCTAAAGCTTCCTTAAGTCGCGATAAAATCGCCTACACACATAAAATGATCCGAATATAACCCGAATACTGTACACTCCAAGACGATTTGATGTTACTGGCATATTTTATACATTATTACCTTTCACGATAAAAAAATGTATGAGTTAAATCACCTTACATAAATATGGAACAGCGATACTCACAGCGCATCAGCCAACATAGCAGCTTTACTCTGGTTGAGTTGCTCGTTGTAATAGCAATCCTGGCGGTTTTGATGAGCTTGGTTCTGCGGGCTGCGGCTTATGCGCAGCGGCAAGCCAACCGAATCCAATGCATCAACAATCTCCGCCAGGTGGGCTTTTCGCTACTTACCTATCCACAAGATTATAATGGTTCTTTAATTCCCGCCGATTTAAGGGGGGAGGTGGATTCCTGGATAAATTTCGTGGGATCGGAGTATGGGGTAAGCGGCGAATATTTCCGTTGCCTTCAAGAGAGCCGCAAAGACTGCTTCAATCCCTACGGCGGTGGCTCATATGCCGCCGGGACTGCAGTCTCGCATGCCAGCTATATTATGAACGCCATTCACCGCGAAAACTGGAACGGCGCGCTTATCCCCTCCGATCCTGCACGGACAACCGGGTGGTCTGACGGCACAACCACCTCGGTACATTCATCTGCCTTGATCAACCCTCACCTGACAATCTATGTTTGCGATGCCAAAAACGGCATCTCTTCCAGCGACGCCCGCGGCATAGTAAGATACAACGAAACCGGCCGCGGCCCCGGTGCTAATGACCGGGATGTTGCCGTCCGGCATTCAATGGGATTTAACGCCCTCTTGGGGGACGGTCATGTCCAGCACTTTATCAACACTTTGCCTGAAAACTGGGCCGCCGCGGAATTTTAGTAGGTACTAGGTCGTATAATCGGCATTGATCCGGACATATTCACAAGAAACATCACACGTCCACACAACCGCTTTCGCCTGTCCTACGCCCAAGCCCAGTTTTATAACTAATTTGTCACCCTGCATTACCCGCGCCAATTCTGCTTCAGCAGTCCCGGCATCCACGCCGTTGCGAACCACAGGCACGTCGTTATAGTCAAGGCTTACCGCGCTCGGGTCTAACTCCGCATCAGCATATCCCGCGGCGTCCAACACCCTTCCCCAGTTTGGATCGCAACCGAACCAGGCAGTTTTACAAAGCAGTGAATTGGCAACGGCATTGGCACAGGCATGCGCCTGGACCGCATCAACCGCCTCGCCAACGTGGACTTCCACAAACTTGGTCGCCCCCTCCCCGTCCAAAACCATAGCCCGCGCCAGTTCTGCGGCAACTGTCCGCAAGGCCGCCTTGAAGTTTTCAGCATCCGGATGGTTTTCGAAAATGGTTTCATTGTCGGCCATACCATTGGCCATTACGAGAACCGTGTCGTTGGTGCTCATATCACCATCCACCGTTATCCGGTTAAAGGAGGCCGGCAATATATCCGCGAGGCATTGCCGCAAAAACTGTGGATCGACGTTTGCATCGGAAGTGATGTAGGCCAGCATCGTCGCATGCAGGCCGCAGGTAACCATGCGAGGTGCGATCATGCCCGCCCCTTTGGCCATTCCTCCGACGGTAATCTGCTGACCAGTCGTTGCGGTAAAACAGCATGCAATATTCTTGGGCCCGGTATCCGTAGTCATGATCGCCTCTGCCGCCAAATCCCCCCCGGTATCTTGCAGTCCTTTCACGGCCGCCGCGATGCCGACGGTGATCGCATCCATGGGCATCGCCACGCCAATCCGGCCGGTTGACGAGACCATCACTTCAGAAGCATCGCAACCCAGTTTTTCGGCAGTGTATTGCGCCATGCGCTCGGTATCCGCAAAGCCCTGAGCACCGGTACAGGCATTGGCGTTGCCGCTATTGATTACAACAGCCCTAATTCTATCCCGCTTATCCAGTAAATCACGACCATACAAAACCGGCGCGGCAGCAAACCTGTTGCTTGTGAAGGACGCCGCGGCCGCCGCAGGACGGTCACTGACAATCAGCGCCACGTCCGGCTGACCCGAAGCTTTCAGTCCGGCCGCAACCCCCGCCGCTCTAAATCCCGCCGGGGAGGTCACACCGCCATTTTCTATTATTTCATAACCCATAAGCTAAAAATCTCCACCTTGCAAGAGCAGGTAAGTCGAATATGTTCATTAAAGTTCGGTTATACCATAATTACTGTTTCAGATTAGTGCTAATTGAACAACAAATCTAATCTGAATAATGCAGGAATGTCACTCCATGCAATTAGAAACGGAATTTAGAAACAAAAATGTATTGATCACCGGCGGCCTGGGATTTATCGGTTCCAATCTCGCCCGCCGGCTGGTTAAGATGGGCGCCTATGTAACCATTGTCGACAGCCTGATCCCGGAATACGGCGGCAACCTGTTCAATATCATGGACATTCGGGATGAGGTCCGGGTAAGCACCTTTGACATTCGGGAAACAAAGCTGCTTAAAGCCCTAGTCAGCGGTCAGGATTATATCTTTAACTTGGCGGGCCAAACCAGTCACATGGATTCAATGCAGGATCCATATACCGACCTGGAGATAAACTGCCGGGCCCAGCTTTCCCTGCTGGAAATCTGCCGCACAGTCAATCCTGAGACAAAAATCGTCTTCGCCAGCACCCGCCAAATGTACGGAAAACCGGACTCCCTGCCGGTTGATGAAAACCACTTGCTACGCCCCGTCGATGTCAACGGCATCAACAAAATGGCGGGGGAATGGTACCACATTCTCTATAATAATGTTTACGGCATTCGGACCTGCGCCTTGCGCCTGACCAATACCATTGGCCCCCGGATGCGTATCAAGGACGCGCGCCAGACATTCTTGGGAATTTGGGTACGGCTTCTGCTCGAAGGTCAACCGTTCGAGGTTTGGGACGGACATCAGCTGCGCGATTTTAACTATGTCGATGATGCAGTTGATGCCTTTCTAATGGCTGCCGCATCTCCGGAAGCAGACGGCGAATTTTTCAATCTCGGATCTGCAGAAGTTATCAACCTGAATGATTTGGCCGACCTTCTCATTGCCGCCGCCGGCCAAGGCGGGTGTGTACATAAGAGCTTCCCTGCGGATCGTAAAAAGATTGATATTGGCGACTTCTATTCTGATTTCACTAAAATAAAGAAAAAACTCAACTGGTATCCGAAAACCTCATTAAAGACGGCACTTGCAAATACCGTGAGCTATTACCGAAAGAATCTTAAGCAATATGTCTAACCCGAATCGCACCCCTGATCCGCAAGTTATGCCCGCCAACCCCAAGGCTGAATATGAAGCCTTGGCAGAAGCCATTGATACCGCTATCGCGGGCACTCTGGAAAACGGTCGCTATATACTCGGCCCCGAAGTGGAAAAATTTGAACAGGACTTTGCCGCCTTTCAAGGGGCCGGACACTGCATCGGCACTGGTAGCGGCACGGAAGCCCTGCACCTGGCCTTACGGGCCGCGGGCATCGGCCCCGGCGACGCGGTGATTACGGTTTCGCACACCGCTGTGGCTACCGTCGCCGCCATCGAGTTAGCCGGAGCTACCCCCGTGATGGTCGATATCAAACCCGACACATTCACCATAGACCCCGCCCGGATAACTGAACTGCTTGATGATTGGGAAAAGCATACGGCCGCTTTAGGTGAACTGACGCCGCGGGCAATCATCCCGGTTCATATCTATGGACATCCAGCCGACATGCCTGATATCATGCAGATCGCGGCGGCCCATAACCTCCTTGTCATCGAGGACTGTGCCCAGGCCCACGGCACCCTTATTAACGGCCGTATGGCGGGAAGCTGGGGCGACATGGCCGCCTTCAGCTTTTACCCCACGAAAAACTTGGGAGCTATCGGCGATGCTGGCGCGGTCATCACCAGCAATCCGGAATTGGCCGAGAGCGCCCGCCTGGTGCGGGAGTATGGCTGGGCCGAACGATACGTCAGCTCAATCCCGGGCATGAATACACGACTGGACGAACTGCAAGCTACTATCCTGCGCGTCAAACTGCCGCATCTCAACAAGTGGAATGAAGCACGCCGTGAAATTGCCACCGCCTATAACGATAAACTCGGCTCGATTGCATCCGGCGCGTTGACGATTCCGCCGGTAAAACCACACTGTCAACATGTCTATCACCAATACGTACTAAGACTGCGGAACCGGGATAAAGTAAAACAATTTTTGGCGGATCAGGGTGTGATTACCCTGATCCATTACCCCGTCCCCATACATTGCCAGCCCGCCTACAGCGCCCGCGGCTTAACCGCCGGCGCCAATCTCGAGACGACTGAACAGGCGGCAAAAGAGATATTGAGCCTGCCGGTACATCCCTTTCTCACCGGCGAAGAGGTCAAACAGGTTATAACCGCCCTGAAAAGGGTCTGTGAGTCTGGGTAAAAGGATAAACATGGATAAATACGCAGTAATCGGCTGGCCGGTCGAACACTCGGTCTCCCCGCAAATGCAAAGCGCGGGAATAAAAGAATTAGGGCTGAACGCGGTATATGAAAAGATCCCTGTTCAGCCGCATGAATTAGGCGAAGCTGTTTCCCGCCTGCGCCAGGAATATGCTGGCTGGAATATAACCGTACCCCATAAAGAAACGATTCTTCCGCACCTCGATAAAGTCGAGGAAGCCGCCGCCCGGATCGGCAGTGTCAACACGGTGGTTAATGAAGCCGGCTCGCTGAAGGGGTACTCAACTGACGGCTACGGCCTGTCGGCCGCCCTGAGTGAAAGTTTCGGAATTCACCCCCTGGGGACGCGCTTTGTGTTTATCGGCGCGGGTGGCGCCGCCCGCGCCACTGCCGCCTATTTTGCCGCTAACGGCGCCGGAAAAATAAGCATCATAAACCGTACACGGGCAAAAGCCGATGCCATTGCTGAATTGATCCGTGAACTCGAACCGGGATGCCGAACCCAAGTGGCTCAACCGGATGAAAAGCCGCTGCTCCAAAGCCTAATGCAAGAAACCGACGTTATCATCCAGGCCACCTCCCTCGGCTTAAAAAATGATGACCCCCTGCCCCTTGATCTAGGCTTGGCCGCCGCCGGAACGCCGGTTTACGACATGATTTATCGCGCAACCCCGTTCCTAACCGAGGCGCAAAAACACGGCTGCCCGACAGCCAACGGCGCCAGCATGCTTTTATATCAGGGCGCCCGAAGCCTCGAATTATGGACCGGCCGGGAAGCACCGGTAGAAGCAATGCGTCAAGCCCTGTACGCTAGCCTCGGCGCGGCGCGGGCAAAAGCCTCATAAAAAGAATTAAAATGGGAAATCGGTAGACGATTCCCCGCGTTCCCATAATCCGTAATCGTCGCCCGTAATCGCAAAACGGTGTTTCACATAAGAAAAGGTCTGAAGCAGATATTCGAGCCGGTAGACAATAGCGGGCGACGATAGCGATGGACGATTTCAAGATTCGCACATCGTGGAAACAAAGCCGGAAAATCAAATCTGCGATAAGGAACAGCAGGATTATGCTTGGCACTTCTCCAGTCAGCCAGAGAAAGTGCACCTCCCAGGATGCCTGATTCTGGAGCACAGCCGTTGCCAAAACAACGACCAAGACCAAAAGTACCACCAGCTTGAGCGATTTCATCGTACCTCCTTTCTCTCTTTGTGTTAGCGAATTGCGAAATTCGCAATTCCCCCACTTTGTCTCGCACCTTATCCGTAAACATCCGCTTCCGCTCTTCCTTCTTTAGCCACTTCTCAACCGGTCGCGATCCCCGAATTCACCATTCACAATAAACAATCTACTAAAATGACACTAAAGGATAATAAAGGATAATGCAAATTAATGATAAAACCCGGCAGTTTTCAATCGGAATCGCTGGTACGAACGGTTCCCGACGAAACGACGCAATACCCACGCAATTGTGCATGCATAGGGGGGGGGTGTCCCGACTGACAGGGAGTGCAGAACTCGCCGAATCCGCAGCTAGTTACCCACCGTCGCCAACCTGGCCTCGGTGGCACGAACAATTGGGAATCGCGTGCCCGGGGCTTTCGCCTTAATCGGCCCGTCCATTTACTTGATTTTACACATACAGATACC
>JAWOEV010000016.1:0-17772 GCA_046482565.1 Lentisphaeria bacterium
CTAGACGCCATGCGAAAAGGTCTCGCGCCCATGTTGGGAGCGCCGGTGGCTCTTCTCGGGGTTTTCGTGTTGTCATGCACTACCCTCAGCGGTAATGCCTTACAACTCGAAAACCCGAGAAGGGTTGCCGCCGCCTCAACCCGAAGGGCCCGTGCTTCTTTCGGCGATATGTCGACTTTCCGGCGGGAACCGTTAGCTTACGGCTAGCGATTCCCGCCGGAAAGTCAAAATCTCATCCGAAATAAGCACGGGCATGGGTGCGATACCTTTTCGCATGGCGTCTGACTAGACCCCATGCGAAAAGGTCTCAGATTTCCGCCTAGGCGGATTGGATACGCCGGTGGATCTTCCCGGGATTTCTGGGTGCATCACACACTACCCTTCGGGATAGCAAGTTTCAAACCGAACGCCCGAGAAAGGGTATCGTTGTCCCAGACCAAAAATTCCGCCCCGATTACATCGGTTTACCGACACAGAAACCTTGACATATCACTTGTCAAATGATAGCATTAGAGTAGTACGTTCCGACGTTTTACTACAAAGCTTAAATCTGTTCAATTAACCATATGCCGAGGAGCTTTACATCAGGCCGATGACTACCGACCAAATCACTGCCAGAGAAGCGGTTGTGGCGGGCCAGTTTTATCCTGCCGCCCCCCAACGATTGCAGGCCATGATCAACGAAGCGGTACCGGATTCAGTCGCCGCCGAATCACACGGCAAGGTGCGGGCTTTAATTGTCCCGCATGCCGGATACCAATTCAGCGGTCGGGTTGCCGGCGAGGCGTACGCGCTCTTGCACGGCCGTACTGACATCAAGCGCGTCATGGTGCTGGCCCCAGCGCACCGCGTTCCGTTTGGGGCGATCAGCGTCGGCAGCTTTACGGCATTTCAAACTCCCCTCGGGGATATCCCCGTCGATGCCGATGCCTGCCAAGTATTGCTTGAATCAAGTTCGCTGGTGGCCGATCGCAATGATGCGCATGAATTTGAGCATGCGTTGGAGGTACAATTGCCGTTTTTGCAGTCGGTGCTTGGTGATTTCAAGCTTGTCCCCATAGTTTGCGGTCAACTTTCGCGCCCCGATGAATCGGCAATCGCGGCCGTCTTGGCTGACCATCTTTGGGACCCTGAAACTTTATGGGTGATCAGTTCTGATTTTACGCACTATGGATCGTCGTTCGGATATACCCCGTTCCGCGATAATATCCCGGAACGACTTCGGGAGCTTGACCGAGGGGCTATCGACCGCATCTGCACACTCGATGTAAAAGGTTTTCAGCGCTATCTTGATGATACCGGAGCAACCATCTGCGGTTCAACCCCAATCGGCTTGCTCTTGTCGGCCGTTAACAGCGTAAGCGAAGACGTCACGGCGGAAGAAGTCATGTATTCCACCTCGGGCGAAATAACCGGTGATCATCGGCAAAGTGTCAGTTACGCCTCCATCGCTTTTTACAGTTCTCCGGCACCCCGACCGGGGGCCGCGAAAGCAGATGTCGAGACTGAATTCAGCCTTGAGGAAAATGATCAGTCACGATTGATGGAATTAGCACGGGAATCCATTCGTGCCAAGCTTCAGTCGGAGTCACCGCCCACCCCGGACGCAGAATCATTAAACCCGGTTTTACGAGAAAAGGCTTGTGCTTTTGTCACCCTGCACCTGCAGGGGCGTTTACGGGGTTGTATCGGGTCACTGGAACCCCGTGAAGCACTTTATAAGAACGTTATTAACAACGCCCGCAATGCAGCCTTTAGTGATCCGCGGTTTCCACCGTTATCGGCAAGTGAGTTTGAGGATATTGAGATTGAAATATCGGTTCTGACCCCGGCCCGGCCGATTGGCAGCCCCGAGGATTTTATTCCCGGGCAGCACGGTATTATCCTGAAGAAAGGCCGGGCGAAAGCGGTATTCCTGCCGCAAGTTGCCTCGGAACAGGGGTGGGATCGTGAGACAACCCTTACTCACCTAGCCCTGAAGGCAGGGCTGGAACCGGACGGCTGGCGCCGTGGCGCCAAGTTCGAAGTTTTCGAAGCAATCGTGTTCGGGGCGGAGTAGATCCCCCCTCCGCGAAACGGTATATGATCAAGGTTCGGGCTCGTTCACACGTTATCGTTCTCCCGCTGAATGGGATCGCCTTCAGGCTTGAGCATGTGTACTCTGTGCTCTCTGTGGTAAACAAAGGAAGACCAGATTCGAACGAGCGGATGCACTGGACGCTCATTCTTCGCGCCAGTGATCCAAGTGAGAACTCGACAAAGTGGGAGACACCGCCCCGCAACTGCGGGGCAGAGGCCATCCCGAAGGGTGGCAGTGATCTGGGCTAGGCGGAAAACGGCAACGTTCGAGACAAAGTTGAACCCAGGAACAAGCTAAAACCCTTTTCGCATGGCGTCTAGCCCAAGTTGGGCTAGACAAACCACTTGCGCTTGAACGGATCGACCATCTGCCGCAGGCTGTATTTACCGGGTCCGGAGATGAGCAGGGCGATGAAAACTACCAGGCCCAGCAGGGCATGGGTGCCCGGATTCTTACCGCCGCCGTCAGCCGTAAACAGGTTAAACCAGGTTGCCGCCAGCATTGTGAATCCCAGCAGTATGCAGAATGGCCGCGTGAGAATACCCGCGATAAGAGCAATTCCGCCGATGAGCTCTGCAAACGCCGCCATAAAGCCCCAGAATGCCGGGGCGAAGTTGATGCCGAAGGCGCCCATTCCCATCTTACCAATAACCGCCCAGGTCTCGGGGCCTCCGAACATTTTGGGCCAGCCGTGAATAATAAAGAGCACACCCACTCCAACGCGTAATACCAGTAATCCGATATCCTGCAATTTTTTGTCTTCCATCAAAAAGTTCTCCGCCGTTTAGTTTATTGTGTAACCAGAACTCGATGCTTTTCGCCGAGCCCGGCCCAGTTGAATTGCGGTTCGGGCCAAGACTCAACCAATGATTATACAATGGCAGTAAATATTTTGCAAGGCTTGCAATAAGTCGCGGGGCCTCAATATTGAACTTATCCTCGGTACACAGTACAGTTGCGACTAGTGCCCCGTCCGGCGCTGGGCTTGAAAAAGTCTAGAGCACGGCGGAAAATTCACAGATCCAAGAAAGATTTATTAATATGAAAGGCTTTGTCGATGTCCCGAGTTTGGGCTGAAATTGATTGTCAGAAATGGGTTGCGAACTACCGCGCTCTAGCGGCGGCGGCGGAACCGGCTATGGTCCTGCCGGTGCTGAAGTCGGACGGCTACGGCCTAGGGGCGGTTGCGGTTGCGGAAACCTTTCAACGTCTCGGGGTAAAAAGGGTGGCGGTGGCCACAGTCGGGGAAGCGCGCGAATTACAGAATCCCGGCCTTGAAATCCAGTTTCTAGGGGTGCCCGAGCCGCAGGAAATTCCGGCTATCGTGGAAATGAACGGTATCGGTTCGGTTGCGGACGTCGAGACCGCACGGCGCTTCAGCGTGGCGGCCGAAAACGCCGGGGCACAGGCACGAATTCACGTACTGGTTGACACCGGCATGGGGCGGCTTGGTTTGCTTGAAGACGAGGTGGTTGAAAAGGTCTGTGAGATAGCGGCGCTTCCGAACCTTGAGGTTGAAGGGATTTATTCGCACTTCCCCCTGGCCGAAGAGCCGGATGAACAGGCTTTAGAACAGATTGCCCTTATGCGGCAGATTGTCGAGGAGGTTCGCGACCGCGGGGTTACAGTACGTTATGTGCATATGGCGAACAGCTATGCTGTTTCATCTCTCCGGCAGAGTCGCTCGGGGATATTCAATATGGTCCGGCCGGGTATTGAACTGCACGGGGCTGGCGATGCGCTTGGAAATAATCGGCGGTTACCCGTACAGCCGGTCATGACCCTGAAAGCGAAGTTGCTGGCGGTTCGCGAATTACCCAGCGGTTTTACGGTGGGATACGGGCGGACCTATACGCTTCAGAAACCGGAGCGGATAGGAACGGTGGCAATCGGCTACGCCGACGGCTATCCACGCAGCCTGAGCAACCGGGGGGAAGTGTTGATCAACGGCCGGCGCTGCCCGGTAGTCGGCAGTGTGTGTATGGATTATATTCAGGTGGCACTGGACGATATACCGGATGTCAAGCCCGGCGCTGAAGTCGTGCTGATCGGGCGGCAGGGAAAGGAGGAGATAACTGTCCAGGAAGTAGCCCGCGCCGCCGGGACCATTACTTATGAAATTTTAACCCACCTCGGGGCACGTATTGAGCGTCGCTATCTTCCGGCACGGGTGTAGGTATATTGATATGAATTGACCAACAATCAGCGCTCGGAACGTACAGGTCAAAAACAAGAGAAATAGCTCATATTATGGAAGAAGCCTTAATTATTTTAGCGCTGGTCGCCATTACAGCCGTACCCATCACCTGTTTGGTGATGCTGATTTTACTGTTGGTGCGTCAGAATCGGCAACAGGCGCAGGCCGATGATATCGAGCGCCATCTGCGCAGCATCAAACTCAGCTTGCGTAAACAGCAAGAACCAGAAGAAAAGCAGGGGGAAATCCGGCATCCGGAGACGCGGGCTCCACATGAAAAGCCGGTTTCCGGGCCGCTGAAATCCGCGCCTGCTCCGGCTGAGCCGCCGCCGCCTCCCCCTCCCAAGCCGCCAGTTTCACAAGCACCAGCCGAGCCTAATCCTGAGCGGCAATCCAAGTCCGATCTCGAACACAAGAATTCGGTTCCGCCACCACCTCTCAAACCTCGGCCGGGACAATCCCGCGCACATGAGGGAATCCCCACAGACACTCGGGAACCGGGGGCGTTTGAGAAAAAGGCACGAGAAATAATCGGTAAGATCTGGAACTGGATCATAGTCGGCGAGGAGCATCGACCGCAGAACGTTTCGGTTGAATTTGCTGTAGCCAGTAATTGGCTGTTACGCTTCGGAATTGTCATTATGGTGATCGGGGTGGGATTCTTTTTGAAGTATGCCATTGACACGGGATTACTGCCGCCTAAAGCTCGCGTGTCATTGAGTATTCTGGCTGGCTTAGCCATGGTTACCGGCGGAGTGCGAATGCTCAGGGGGAAATACCATCTGCTGGGCCAGGGATTTATCGGTGGCGGCCTGGCGGTGCTTTATTTCAGCATATTTGCGGCATTTGATTTTTACGGATTTCTGGCGCAGTTGCCCGCCTTTGTTCTAATGGGTCTGATAACCGTCACTGCCGGTCTACTGGCTATGCGTTTCAATTCGCTGCTGATCGCCCTGCTGGGGCTGATCGGCGGTTACGGGACACCGGTTATGTTGTCAACCGGGGCGGTTGATTTTGTCGGCTTATACAGTTATTTGCTGCTGCTGGGGTGCGGCGTTTTTATAACTGCGGTGCGCAAGAACTGGTACCTCCTGAACAGCCTGAGTCTGTTGTGTACTTACACACTTGCCGTGCTTGCGCTTAATCAGGCTTATGTTGACGCAATGTTTTGGCAGGTTATGCCTTTCTTCGCGGCATTTTTCCTGCTGTTTTCCGTTATGACCGTGATCTATAACCTTTTGCGCCACCGGGATTCCAATCTGCTGGAAGTGCTCACTTTGTTTGTTAACGCCGGCGTATTTTTTGTTGTCGGCTATTTGTTGATCAGCGACGCCTATGCGCCTGAATGGGCGGGGGTATTGACAATTTCACTGGCCGCTTTCTATACGGCGCATATTTACTATATGCTGTTTCGCCAGCGGCAGAATCGTAACTTATTGCTCTCTCTTTTGGGGATGGCGGCTTTCTTTTTAAGTGTGACCATGCCGATCATACTTTCGGAGGCCTGGATTACGGTTAGCTGGGCTTTGGAAGGGTTGGTATTATTATGGATTGCCGGCAAACTGGAAAGTCGTTTCCTGCGACAATTGGCCTATGCCGTATATCTGCTTGTTCTGGGGCGGATGCTTTTCTTTGATCTCCCGGCGGAATATTTCCAATTTGCTGACCTTGGCCCCGACACTGGGTTTGGGGTTTATTTAGGCCACTTTATTGAGCGGTTTGTGGCCTTCGGGGTTCCGATCATTTCATTCGCTCTAGCCGGGCGTCTTTTGCAGCCGGACAGCGTGGCAACAGAGAAAGCCGTGGACAAAAGTTGCGACATGCCGGAATGGTTACCGGGTAAACTTGCCGTGCGAATTATGGCGATTGTTGCGGCCATACTGCTGGTCGGTTTTCTGCAATTGGAGATCAACCGTTCGTTCGCTTATCTCTTTGAACCCTTGCGCATGCCGCTGTTGACCGCAATCTGGGTCCTGCTGGGGATTGTACTGCTGCGCCTTGCCGAAGGGACACGGCACGGGGCAATCGCAGGCATTTTCCGAATCGTGGTGGGGGTTGTGCTGGTAAAACTACTGGTCTTTGATCTGAATTACTGGGGGCTTGACCTTGAGACATTTGAGTTCGGAGGCGAATATGGGGTAGTCTCGGCGATGATGCGGCTTCTGGATTTCGCTTTTGTTATTCTTTTCTCCGCTTTCGCGTTCAGTCAGCTTTGTGCTCGGCCTAACGGACAAAAGGCTGACCGTAATATGCTGGCGGGGCTCAGCGTGGCCTTGCTCTTTATTTTTCTCACATTGGAATTGAACACCTGCCTGAGCGCTTTCGTGCCGGGATTACAGGCCGGCGGCATTTCAATTCTCTGGTCGATATTCGCTTTGGCTTTTATCCTAACCGGGATATTAAAGGATATTGCCGTAGTGCGCTACTTGGGGTTAGGGCTGTTTGCCGTAGTTGTGGCGAAAATTTTCTTTTCTGACTTGGCTCAACTTGAAGCGCTATACCGCATAATTGCTTTCATTGTGCTGGGGGGCGTAATATTGTGCGGCTCGTTTGTGTACTTGAAATTCAGACAGTTTTTTGAGAAGGAGTAATCAGAAATGACCAAGCTCAAGTTAGTGCGCAAGTTGTTGCTTTATCCGGCCTTGATATTATGGCCGGTAATGGCCATGGATACAGCTGCATCAAACAGCGTTTCGGAGTATGCTTACTACCGGGATATTACCGGAGCCGAGGTATCACGGGACCAGTTGATGGCAGTGCCGCTCGAGGGCGAGGTATATGATGTCGCCAATCATGGTTACACCGACGTACGCGTGTTTGAAAGGGAAACGGGACGCGAGATTCCGCGCCTGATCAGGCCGCGCCAAGAGACTTCTGAAACTAGGGTTGAAAAACAACACCGAGCTCAAATAATCGACCTGATTAAGCAACAGAATAACCGTATACAAATTATTGTTAAGGTCCCCGACAACTTGTCTGAAATCGTTGGCCTCAGGGTTGCGACGCCGCTGCGTAATTATGAACGCTCAATCAGCGTGTCTGGGGCCGGCGGTGAGCTGTTAGCGGCTGACGAATTGCTTTATGACTACTCCCGATTCGCCGATGTACGTCAAAACAAGGTCTACTTTGCCCCGGGAGAATACAAATCGCTAACCGTCACCTTCAAGGCGGTAACGGATAAGCAGGCGGCCCGGCTCATGAAATTGAAAGAAACATTTACTGGGGGCGTAAGTACAGGACGAACGGAGACGAAAACCATTGAGCGGCGGCCCTTCCGCATTGATGCAATCTCGGTTATTACACGCCATGTGAACAGAAATACTGTTTCGTATGTGAAAAAGAGATACCAGCCGGAGAAGCTTGAAACCACTCTGGATAAGGAAGGTAATACGGTAGTGGATATTCATACTCTGCGACAGCCGTTGACCGCCCTGACGGTCATGACGGACCAGCATAATTTCAGTCGCCCGGTGATCCTGAAGGCAATCTCCGAAAATAGGGCAAAAGCGGCAGATCGCAGACTGGCGGCCAAGAAAATATATGACCTTAACTACGGCGATATTCGCGAACGCGATATGAGCTTAAAGTTTAAAGAAACCCGTAATCGAAAAATGCGGCTGCGGATTAAGAACGGGGAATACCAGCCGCTGGCCGTCAACGAAGTGCAGTTAACCGGCAATATTTATGAGGTATTGTTCCTTGCGCGTCCCGGAGCACAATACAGTGTGTACTACGGAAAAAGCGCTGCTGAGCCGGCAGAACTTGACCCGAGCGCTTTACAACGGTTGCTGCAGAAAGATATTGAACCGATAACGGCCAGCCTTGCCGGGTGCTTTGACAATCCCGCCTTTAAACCCGAAACATCGCATTTCCTGAACAGCAATGTGCTCCTTATGAGCGTGGTAGTTCTGATGGTTCTGGTGTTGGGCGGCTTGCTGTATGGCATCACTAAAAAGGTTTAAACGGGGGGGCTCTGCCCGCCAAAAAAAACGAAACACCGCCTGCATTCTGCATGCGGGGAAGTGTGCCTCGGCGAGGCGGCCACTATGGACGGTAGGGGCAGACTCGCCGACTACGGGTAACATCCTAGCCCAAGTTTCGCAACTTAGGCTAGCGCATTCCGCCGAAAAGACAAAATCTCATCCGAAATAGGCACGAGCATGGGTCTGATACCTTTTCGCGGACGGTCGAGCTACTCTTTACTGTCTTCTTCTTTGTCCCCGCTCGACAAGTCTTTGGGCGGGTAGTAGAATAGATCCACTTTCCAAGGGGTGTCTTCAGCTTCTATTTCAAGCTTGAACTCACCTGGGAAATGCACCCAGGTAGAAGCTTGGCCGCGACCTGACAAAGTGCATTTTTGTGGTTTGAAAGCTTTTTTACCGCCGTCCGGCTGTTTTAATTTGACGCGGAGCGTCATTTCACCGTCTTCATTATCGGCCGCATACTTTATCTGCCAGCTGCCCTGCGGCACGGTAACCGGGAGGGTTTCTTCTCCGGCATCGCCGTACCGGGAGGCCAGCGGTTCGAGCTTTTTGCGGCGCTTGCGAAGTGATTGCAGAAGATCCCATTCCTCCAGTGAGGTTACCAATTGTTTAACTTTGACATCCCACGGTGCCTCCGTGCCGCGTATTTTCAGGTAATAAACGCCGCGCTCCTTCAAGGTGATGAACGAGTAAAACGGGGCGTTGCTACTGCTGGCGGTCTTTATTTTATTATGATTCTCATCGAATATGTCGACGTGAAACACCGTATTGCTACTGTGCCGATAGATTAAGCGCCACTTGGAGCCGTTGACTTTAAACATCGGGGTTGTCATCGGCCCGCGTCCTTCCCATTCGCGGGTGATCACCCATTGTCTGGTTTCCGCCCGAGTTCGGGGTACAAAGACGGTGAGACCAAGTAATATCAATCCCGGCAGAGCGAATCGCAGGCGTTGTAAAGAAGCTGTTGAGGTTGAAGCACCTTGCTGATTATTGAATAATGGTAAAAACATAACATTTTCTCCTTATGGTTGCATGAATTTTAAAAGCATGGCTTCGTATTCTTCCAGACCGCTGGCGGATACTGCTTCTTTATCGCCATGGATATCCCGCCCCGGTACACCGATAATGGCAATAGGTGCTCCGCCTTCAATGAAATGTCGGGCGTCGGTGGCACCGTTACTGCGTTTGATGTCAATATCTCTTGCCAAAAACTTTTGCATGTGCTTACGCAAGGCATCCAGAGCCGGCTGTTCCGGGTTGCAGGAGACTGGCGGACACTGCATTTCGACCTTCACGTCCAGCCCCGAAATTTCACCTATACTCTCGAGCAGTTCACTCTGATCGGTTTTTTCAGTGGTTCGGATGTTGAGGCTCATCACGGCCTGGTCCGGAACTTTATTATGAACACTGCCTGCTTGTATTGTAGTGGCTGCCATAGTGTCATGCCATTCATCGGGCGGGTTTACCGCGGGAAACAAGCCGCGAATTTTCAGGTAGCCCTCAATTAACTTGTCAATCGGATTGTCACCTTCCCACGGGCGGGCGGCATGGCAACTTTGTCCGCCTGCCTGCAAGGTCACTGATAAAACCCCTTTCTGGGCAATGACAAGTGAATATCCGCTACCGTCAACGATAACGACAAGCTCGCGCCCGCGGTAGCCGTGTTCGACCATTGTTTTGGTGGTAACGCCGCCGGTTTCTTCGTCGCTGGAAAAAACTACGCCGATATCCGCCTTTTGGTTGAGCTTGATCAGGAGGTTTGCCAGCATCGCGCTATTTCCCAGGCAGTCATGGGTGCCGCGACCGCAAAGCCAGTCGCCGTCTTCGGTGACAGAGAAAAACGCATCGTCGGCGGGAACGACATCCAGATGGGCGTTCAGCAAAATACGGGGGGATTTCCCGGTACCGGTGGAGGCGTAGAGTATTTTTCTCTCCCCCAGATTTTCAACTGCCGTAAATACCCCATTCTCCGTCAGGTATTGGTCGAGAAATTGCACGGCAGAATTCACGGCTTTAATGTCTGAAGTGACAGGCTTGAAGCTTATTAAAGTTTCCATCAGCTGACGAGTGGACAGCATTATTTTCTCCTTTGCATGAACATAGATCCCGTCTGTTTGTGATAATATCTTCAGGATGCCTTGCGCGGGTCAAACGCGTTACGCAGACCGTCGCCGATAAACGTCAACATCGTAATCGTGCCACTGAGCACAATAAAAGCGGGGATTATAATCCAGGTGGCATGCAGATTGGCCTGGCCCTGCCGCAGCATTTCGCCGATACTCGGAAAGGGGCTGGGAACGCCGAGGTTGAGGAAGTCGAGGCTGACCAAGGCTAGGATGCCGCCGGTCACCGCGAACGGGAAAAAAGTAATTATGGGAGTCATGGAATTAGGCAGTATATGGCGGAACATGATCCCGGTGTTACGGACGCCTAGGGCCCGGGCGGCTTTGACGTAATCCAGATTCCGGCCTTTCAGAAACTCCGCCCGCATGTAAGCCGCCATTCCCATCCACGAAGTTATATTGAGGATAACAAAAAGGACTATGATGTTTCGGGCCAGTAATGAACTGAGGATCATCAGCAAATACAGGCGCGGCAGCGAGCCCCAGATTTCGGTCAGGCGCTGTCCGAACAGATCCACCCAGCCCGCGAAAAATCCCTGGACGGCACCGAGGGTTGCACCGATAAACGTACTGGAAACGGCCAGCAGCAATCCGAAAAGGAGGGAGACTCGCAGGCCGTAAACCAGGCGGGCGAGTACATCACGTCCGCGATTGTCCGTTCCCAGATAATGTCCGTCCAGCCACCCGGAGGGGATTAACTTGTCGCTGCCGGGGGTCCGGTGCGGCCAAGGTGCGACTAGAGCTGAGCGGCCCACCTTGGTGTTGGTTTCGATATAAGCATAGTCGTAGCGCACCGGTGGCCAAAGAACCCGGCATTCTTGTGTCTTACGCTGGCGGGGGTCGTCTTTCGAAACGGCTGTTTCTATTTTATTCTGATCGTGGGGTTCCGGATCAAAAAGCTCGAGGATGGAATCACTTTGGTGTGCGCTGCTTACCGGCTTAATGGATTTGCGGGCAAACGGTTGACGGAAAAGAGCTTTTGTTCCTATACCGGCCATGACAGGTTGAGGTTTGGCGGCGGGCGATTCGGGAGTGGCTTTTGGGGGGGGATGATTCTCGGTTTCGTTTGAACCGAACATATCGAGAATTTCTTCGGCTTCTTCTTTTTCCTTTTGCTCAATATTGTCGCCGGGAGCCGAACGTCGTCCTTGTTCGGGAATATCCAGTCCGGCGGCGGCCGGATCACAACCTATCCGGCGCCAGAAGCCCAGATCACGGTAGTCCGCGGTAATTTTTAAGCGGCCGCCGAAATCATGTTCAGTATAGTTTTGGAAAACAGGAAAATACCATTTACCCTCCAGCCGCACCATTATCGGCTTACTGTTGCACAGTAATTCGGCGGGCAAAGTAATCACAAACAAGACCAGTAGAATAAGCAGGCTGTAGAAGGCGCGCTTCTGCCGCCTAAACCTGGTAAATCCTTGTTTCAGCTTTGGGTTCATTGGCAAATACACTGGGCTTACTAATCGTCGCCATTACGGTTTATGACAATAATAATTTGCCCCCTGGGATAATGATTATCAAGTTAGACGCCGTGCGAAAAGGTATCGCACCCATGTTCGTACCTATTTCGCATAAGATTTTGTCTTTTCGACATCCATTACGAAGTTTTAAGCCGGACTAGGTACTAGTTTCTGAAAGCTCGAATCGGCCAACCGTGCTGTTCGGCTAAGTGGCGCAGGCCGGGGGCGGGGTTTACAGCGATCGCTTTGCCAACCGCGGACAACAGCGGCATATCGGCGACGCTGTCGCCATAATAACTTACCGCGCTCAAATCGGCTTCGTGACAGCGGCAAAATTCAGTGGCCCGCGCCACTTTTCCCTCGCCACCGCAATACCGCCCATTAATCCGGCCGGTAAATAATCCCCGATCCACCTCCAGATTGGTGGCAATGATATTTTTAATCCCGAAAAGTTCAGCCACCGGCGCTGCAACAACATCATTAGTCGAGGTACAAATAGCAGTAATCCAGTCGCTTCCGGCAAAACCTTCAACTTCAGATTGCGCGTCTTTATAAATCCGGGGACGAACCATGCTGTCACAATGCTCAACCGCAAGCTGTTCCATTTCTTCCGGTGTCCGGTTTACGAATTCGGCCAACTGAAAAGCCGTGAATTCCCGCAGATCCAATTCTCCTCGTTTATACTGTTCATAATACTCATCGGCTTTTCCCAACGCATCGGGGGGGGCCAGCCCTTTGTCTACCAGGAAACGTTTCCAGGAAACATCACAGTCGTTATTGATCAGCGTATGATCCATGTCGAACATAGCTATTTTGGGGCTTGCTTTTTGTCCGCTTGGATCAGAGGAATTATTTCGTCGGGTCATTATTGATTCCGTTTTCATTCTAGTACGTACTAGTGCCCCATCCGGCTTAAAACTTCGTATTGGCTTGTCATATTTTGAAGGCCGAAGTGTTCCGGCGGTTTGCGCGCATACCCGAAGGCATGTGTGCTTGTTACGAAATATTTAGCTTGAAAATGCTTTAGGACTTGATTTTTGGTTCAAAGGCAACATTTTATAGGTTGACTTTTTAACGATATACCATAGCCTGAATAATACTCGGGCCAAGTTTGCCCCGGCAGTTTGGCAGTAAACAGTAGTTGCCGGTTAAAACTCGTGGACAATTTTTACGCGACTCTCATTATTATAAGAAAGGAATAAAATTATGCCGAATTCCAAGTCAGCCGAAAAGCGTGTACGCCAGAACGAAAAAAACAATTCCCGCAATCGCCGACGGATGAAAGCCGTCCGCCAATCCCGCAAGCAGTTTGAAGCCTTGCTACAGGACAAAAAGGTCGATGAGGCGCGCACCGCACTGAAAGAGTGTTATTCAGCCCTTGACCGGGCCGGCAAGCACAATACGATCTCACCTAAAAAAGCAACGCGGCTTAAATCACGCTTGGCTCGCAATCTGGATACGGCCGCCAGCGCGTAGAGGCTCCGCTGATTTGACGAATCTGCTGAGGAACAGAAAGAAATAAGCGTACCTCGTTACTCATATTGCTGTAGCCAGCGTTCGGCGTCAATAGCGGCGCGACATCCCATCCCGGCCGCGGTTATGGCTTGGCGATAGACATGGTCGGCGCAGTCACCGGCGGCAAAGACACCATCAATACTAGTAAAACTGCGAGCACCGTCTTCCAGCTCGACATAGCCGTCGTCATTGCACTCAAGTTGCTCGAAAGCCTCAGTATTGGGCTTATGCCCGATAGCAATAAACAAGCCGGTACAGTCCAACGATTTTTTCTCCCCGCTGTTAACATCTTTAAGGATCACGCCAGTTACCTCGTCTTTGTCCACATCCTTGACTTCATCGACCACTGCGTTCCAGGCAAATTCGATCTTCTCATTCGCAAAGGCTCTTTCCTGCATGATCGTCGAGGCGCGCAGTTCATCCCGCCGGTGAATAATCGTTACTTTACTGGCGAACCGAGTCAGGAAGACAGCATCTTCGATAGCCGTATCCCCGCCCCCGACAACCGCCACCGGAACATCCCGGTACAAGGCGCCGTCGCAAGTCGCACAGGACGACACCCCTTTGTTACGTAATTTCTGCTCTGAAGGTAGCCCCAGCCACCTGGCGCGGGCCCCAGTCGCAACGATTAAAGCCTTTGCCTCAACCGTGTCTCCATTGCTCAAATGCAACTTATGCGGTCCATTATTCTTGAGCTCAGCGGATTCTACTGCGACCTTTTCGACGCGGGCCCCGAAACGCTCCGCCTGACTCTGAAAATTCATCATCAAGTCCATGCCTTGGGCACCTTCAGGAAATCCCGGATAATTTTCAACCACGGTCGTTTCCGACAACTGCCCGCCGAATTCATTACCACTCAAAACCAATGGTTCCAGTTCCGAACGAGCCGCATAAATGGCCGCGGTAAATCCTGCACATCCCGATCCGGCTATAATCAATCTTTCCATAATTCGGCCTTCCCTTCATTTTCTTCATTTGCTTTCGTTTGTATATTCTAAAATAGAAGCTCTTACCAAGTTTCGCCAACATCCGGATTAGGATAAAATGATTAAGGCGAAAGACCAAGGTCCGGACAAACTGCTGCACTGGACTTGAACAGGCTTCGGCGACGTGCCATTTTACGGCATCATGAATAGTGCCGATGTAACCTCAACTGAAAACATGACTTTCGTAATTGCCGCTGGCGGCACCGGGGGGCATTTTTACCCTGCCCTGGCCATCGCCCGGGCCTGTCGGCAACGGGGGCATCGAGTGCTGTTTGCCGTGGGGGGGCAACACGCCCAGGAGCATGAACAATTAGCGCGTGAGAATAATTTTGCGGCATTCACAATTGACACACCGCGCCTGCCGCGATCACCTTGGCAGGCGATCAGCTTTCTCGGGTCTTTTGCCCGCGCCTGGCTTGGTATGCGCCGGAAGCTTAAAAGCATAAAACCGCAAGCCCTACTGGGCATGGGCAGTTTTGCCGCCGCCCCCGCCTGTGCGGCCGCGGTATCCCTGCGCATACCTCTCGCACTTCATGAGGGCAATGCGGTATTGGGTACAGCCAACCGGCTCTGGGCACGCGGGAGTCGCGCCATCGCTTTATCATTGCCGATTAAAACCGGCCTGCCCGCCGCCCGTTGCACCTGCACCGAGATAACCGGTTTACCTTTACGCCCTGCCCTGTTGCAGGAAGCAAAACGAGACAAAAAGACCAGCAAATCGCAGGCCTTGAAAAAGTACGGATTGGTTGACAATAAACCGGTATTGCTGATCTTCGGCGGCAGCCAGGGAGCGGTCTATCTTAATGAGTTGATGCTAAACATTCTTCCCGAACTCGGAGATAGCGTCCACGCCTTGCAGATAATCCACTTAAGCGGCAGTCAGCCGGCAACCGAAAAATTGCAAGATGCCTATGACCAACACGGTATCGGGGCAGTTGTATTGTCCCGGGAAGCGGCCATACAGGATTGCTATGCGGCAGCCGATCTTGTTTTGTGCCGGGCCGGGGCAGCGACAATTTCCGAACTGGCACTGTTCGAACTTCCGGCGATACTGGTGCCATTACCATCGGCGGCTCGGGATCATCAAGCAAAGAACGCTAAATTACTGGAAACAGAAAAAGCGGCAAGCGTCCTGCCCCAGGGACCGGATGCCGCCGCCACGGCCGCCCGGATGTTGAAAAAGTGGCTTAACACCCCCCGGGCATGCGATGAACGACGCCGGAATATACGGCAATTCGCCCATCCCGATGCCGCCAACCAAGTCGCCGACCTTTTGGAACGGCTACCTGGAAAAAGCGATATTGAGTGACAGATTAGGTTTCGTTTTTAACATAAATCAACCAGAGGAGTCTTGGATTAATGAATGTACTTGTTATCGGCAGCGGCGGTCGTGAACACGCGCTGGCCTGGAAACTCGCGCAAAGTCCCTCTGTCAAGAAGGTTTACTGTGCCCCCGGCAATCCCAATTTCCGAGAGATTGATAGCGTGGACCTGACGGAACCCGAAGATCTTGCGGCATTCGCTTCAACTCACGATGTCGGGCTGACTGTCGTCGGCCCGGAGGCCCCGCTTTGCCGCGGATTGGTCGATGTTTTCCGGAAGGCCGATTTGACGATCTTCGGCCCGACGGCTGCGGCGGCCCAACTGGAAGGGAGTAAAAGCTATGCCAAGGATTTCATGCTCCGGCATGACATCCCCACCGCAGCTTACAAAACCTGTAACACCTTGGAAAGCGCTGAGGCGGCAGTCAATGAATTCGGAGCGCCGGTAGTCATAAAAGCCGACGGCCTAGCCGCTGGCAAAGGCGTTACTGTTGCGGAAACGCGGGAGCAAGCGTTGAAAGCGGTACGCGAATGTTTCCGGGGACGTTTCGGTGACGCCGGCAGCCTAGTGGTTATCGAGGAACTTTTGCGCGGTGAGGAAGCTTCTATTCTGGCGTTTTGCGACGGCAAGACAATTGTGCCTCTGGCGTCTTCCCAGGATCATAAGGCGGCTTATGACAGCGACACCGGGCCGAATACGGGGGGGATGGGGGCATACTCCCCGGCCCCGGTGGTAACCGATGAATTGTGGCGAAAAATCAATGCCCAGGTGTTACTCCCCTTCCTCAGAGGATGTCAGGAAGACGGCTTGGATTATCGCGGCGTTATCTATGCGGGAATCATGATTTCAGAATCGGGCACCCCGAAGGTCTTGGAGTTCAACGTCCGTTTTGGCGACCCTGAGACCCAAGCGGTTTTACCGCGGCTCGAGTCTGACCTGGCCGAATCAATGCGCGCTACCGCCGAACAACGGTTGGCGGAGGTAAAACTCGAATGGGCTCCGGAACCTGCTGTGTGCGTGGTACTGGCCTCGGGCGGCTATCCCGGAAAATATGAAAAGGGCCAGGTAATCAGCGGCATAAAAGACGCGGAAACCACCGGCGCTTTGGTCTTTCATGCCGGAACCGCTTTACAAGACGGGCAGGTTGTTAATGCCGGCGGCCGGGTCCTGGGCGTTACCGCCAAGGCAGACAATCTGCAAGACGCCGTCAAAAAAACCTATGCGGCCGTCGAAAAAATCAGCTGGCAGGATATGCAGTACCGGACAGATATTGCCCACCGCGCACTAGCCCGAACATTGCATAAAAAATGAGATTATGCGGGATATGTATATGAATACCAAAGGCTTACACCGCTTGTTAGACCATCCGCGAAAAGGTCTTAGGTCTCCGCCTGAGGCGGATTGAGGAGGGCCGGTGGCTCTTCTCGGGGTTTTCGTGTTGTCATGCACTACCCTCAGCGGTAATGCTTTACAACTCGAAACCCCGAGAAGGGTTGCCGCCGCCTCAACCCGAAGGGCCCGTACCAAGGACAGAAATCCACCATATCAAGCACCCCCGGGCGTTCAACCATTTCAGTAGGGACTTTCTTCCAGTCCGTAGAGTAAGGTAACTACGGGCTGGAAAGCCCGTAGTACGTAAGACGGACTTTCCAGTCCGTCTCAGGAAACCGTTAGCTTACGGCTAGCCCGAATTTCGCAGAAATTCGGGCTAAAACAAAATTTTTAAGAAATCTTGTGTCATAAGTCCTTGCATTGCAACAAAAGTAGCTCTATTCAAGCCTCGTAGTGCCAATCAACGGCTTGCAATATATTTACTCGGGTTATGTTGTTCTTATTATGTTTTTTCGCATTAAGACAACTCGCTCGGGAGAAGCGCTGCAACTGGTCGAATCCTACCGTAACCGGGAGGGCAAGCCACGGCAGCGCATCGTGGTATCACTGGGGGTTGATCATCGAAACCTGCCCAGCACAAAAATGTCAGTACCCATGAAAACTTCGTCGGCTTTGTAGTGCCACACGAAATCCGGTCGTTGCGGCGCAACGACTTATAGCCCAAGTTGCGAAACTTGGGCTAGCGCATTCCGCCGAAAAGACAAAAATCT
>JAWOEV010000261.1:0-4860 GCA_046482565.1 Lentisphaeria bacterium
CGGTATTCGTTTAATTTGCACAGATTTGGACGGCACTCTTCTGGAGAACTCCGAATCACAGAGTGAGTTGCGACGGTTTGGGGCGTTGTTGGCGGATTGCAACCGGTACTGGGAAACCCGCTGGGCTATAGTCACCGGCCGGCGTAAAATGGATACCGAGCCGGTATTAATGCATTTTTTGGTAATGGGAATGCGGCCTGACTTTCTGGTGGTGGAGGATGGCTTGATTTACCAACGCAACAAGCGTGGTCATTGGACACCCTTCTGGTGGTGGAATTTTCAAGTCATGCGTAAACGCTTCCATTTGGGGCGGCGCAGGGCGGAAGATATTGTGAAGTGGCGCCGGGAAATTCTGCATGACTTTCCGGAGGCGCGTGACCGTTCCCGGCAGACGGTGGATTTATGGTTGGAGTTCCCAGATGCCGAACAGACTTTGCGGGCGGAAATGAACTTGCTGGATATGATTCGGCATACCGAAGATTATGAGGTTTTCCGCTGGGAGCGGGAATTGTTTCTGGCCCCGGTGGTTGGAACTAAAGGGGAGGCTGTGCGTAAGATATGTCAGAAGTCTGATATCTCTCTCAGTACGGTGTTCGCGGTTGGAGACGGCCCTAATGACGTCAGTATGCTGGATGGTTCCGCTGCCGTTAAGACATCGTGTGTGGGAAATGCGCTGGACCAAATAAAGCAAGCCGTGCGCAGAGCGGGGGGGGTTATCGCGGAATCTGAACGAACTAAAGGGGTAAATGAAGCCCTTGAATGGTATATGGAAAGAGCACATAATAATGGAAAATGATAATAACGTCATACATGGTTTAACCGAAGAGGATTTCCGGATTGAAACAATTGGCGAGGCCAGCCTGAACACACCCATGTCAGTGGTTGAATTCGTCAGCGATGACCAGCGCGTTGCGTTCTCCCCGAAAGTAGAGGACTTACAGAGTTACTTGAAAGACGGTCAGCCTGTACCCGGCTTTGAAATCGCCGGCCCGCGGGCGAAGATCTTCCATGACCGGGCCTGGGTGAGGGCGGCGATCGTAACTTGCGGTGGTTTATGCCCCGGTATCAACGATGTGATTAAGTCCATAGTCAAAACTTTGTACTACGCCTATGGGGTTGCTAACGTTTACGGCATACCCTATGGGTTGCGCGGATTGATTCCGCATTATGGGCATGAGCCGATAGTTTTGACTCCGGAATACGTAGATGCTATCCATGAAAACGGTGGGGCAGTTTTAGGGGCGTCACGCGGGGCGCAGGATACAGAAGAGATAGTGCGTACGCTTGACCGGCTGAGTATTAATATGCTTTTTACTATCGGTGGTGACGGCACCCAGAGGGCGGCCCATGATATTGCCGATGCGGTGAAGGAAAAGGGACTGCCGATATCCGTTGTCGGGGTCCCCAAAACAATTGATAACGATTTGTGCTTTATGGAGCGCACTTTCGGGTATGAGACAGCAGTGTATGCCGCCGGTCCGGTCATCAGTTCGGCCCATGATGAGGCGAAAGGTGCTTATAACGGCATAGGTCTGGTTAAATTGATGGGGCGGGAATCAGGTTTTATTGCGGCTTCTTCCTGTTTGGCTAATTCCCTTGTCAATATCTGCCTGATACCGGAGGCATCATTCACATTGGAAGGCGACACCGGTCTATTTAAGGCCATAGAACGCCGGTTGCACCAGAAAAACCACATGGTGATTGTGGTAGCGGAAGGTGCCGGTCAAAATCTTTTCGACGAGAAAAATATTGAGCGTGATGCTTCGGGTAATCTCAAGTTTCAGGACATCGGGCCTTACTTGAAGACGCGCATAGGGGAATATCTGAAAAGTCGAAACATCGAGCACGCGATAAAGTATTTTGACCCAAGCTACTCCGTTCGCAGTGTTCCTGCCAGAGGTACGGACGCCATATTCTGCCTGCAGCTCGGTTCGAATGCTGTCCATGCCGCGATGGCAGGCAAGACCGATATGGTGGTGGGGTTATGGCAGGGGCAGTTCACGAACGTGCCTATACCCTTGGCCGTTCGGCAACGCCGCAAAGTGAATCCGCAAGGACAGCTTTGGGAAAGTGTCTTGGAGGTAACTCAGCAACAGCACTATTTCCAGGCGTGATATTCAAAACTGAAGCATAAACTGGCGTGCCTCGCCGAGCGTGGAGAACCCTCGCTGCCATATAAGTCGCCATGTGCCGATGGCTTGTCGGATATATTCCCGCCATAAAAAAAGCCCGGATTTCTCCGAGCATATGAAATGCTGGCGGGGAGAGGATTGCCGTTCCGCTTGCGCTCCACTGCCTTCCCGTTGGCCAAGCCTCTGCCTCCCTGCGGTTGGCGGTCGACCCCCTGGCCTTCAGTTTATGAGCGCCGTTACGTCACAAACATGGCACAGTGTCAAGGGCGAAATATGCCGTCAAACTTCTGTGCCAGAGACTGGAAATCATAGTTGACATTTTTGGCTGATAAGAGCTTTAACTTCTTCCCATGTGCGTATTTTCAGGATTTTGGGATCCGGTTCGAACTCCGCGTCGTCGAAATAGCACAGTGATTTCTGAACTTGCCAGATGTTTGTGTGCGGATACTTCTCGCGGTAATGGCGGAGCAATTCTTGCAGATGCCAATGTTCGAGCAATTCCGCACAGTCCCAGAAATCTTTTCGGGAGCCGCGGTTGGCAATTGCATTCAATTTCATCGCAGCCAAGTCTTTGAGGCTAAGCATTCGGATGCCTTCTATCGTTACTGGCTGGTCAATAAGCGGGTAGCGATGCGCGATCAAGTCAAGCTTGATGTCTCGAATGCTTGCGTTCACTGTGTTCGTCTCAATTACGATGTCCTCCAGCGGATATTTATCCTCTAATGTCTCGATTATCCTCTCAGCATTAAAGGCTTCAGACGCAAACAAATCTATGTCAATTGATCGTCGATGTCCGAATCTGAGCGCCAGCGCCGTGCCGCCCACCAAGTGAAAACCGTCAAGACGGGGTTCCTTCATGAGTTGAAGTAATAAGTCTTTCAGCTCCGGGGACACGGCCTCATAGTGTAGTTTGTTCACATCCATGTTGTTTCTTTGTTCTGTTGTCGTCTGCGATGTGCGCGGAATGCATCCTCGGAAAGTGAGAACTGGTTCGAGAAGAACGCAGTCGTTTTCGGACTGAGATACCTGGCGGTTGTCAGCGCTTCTCGGATTTTATCATGGGAATATTTGTTCCATATTGCCTGTACATCCTCAATGTCGCCCCGTTCCATGACGCGGGTAATGATGAACCGCTTATGTTTTTCGGAATCCAGTTTCTTATGATCGATATCCCAGAAAAGTCGCGCCGGAAGTTTGTCGATGATACTCATTAACTGCATGTGGTCCTTTAGGCTAGGGGATGGAATGTTTGCTTTTCACGTTATGAAAATTAACATACGGAATAATTTGCCCATTTTCAAACTGTCAACGAGAGTCATATCCGTGAACGGACTCGACGAAGTCGAAATATTAGCAGTTTGTCCCGACGGATGGTTGCATAAAAAAACATTGATTGGCATCTTCCTGATGGTCGATGCTAAGTCGCAAGGCCTTCCTGTCAAGTTACTTAAAATAGCAGTGGGGAGAGGATTGCCGTTCCGTTTGCGCTCCACTGCCTTCCCGTTGGCCAGGCCCCTGCCTCCCTGCGGTCGGCGGTCGAACCTCCTTCTCGGTTCTCATCCTCACCGCTCTCTTAACGGGCCAAAAAAAAGGCTGACCCGAAGGCCAGCTCTGTTGGTTGGTAGCGGGGAGAGGATTCGAACCTCTGACCTTCAGGTTATGAGCCTGACGAGCTACCTGGCTGCTCCACCCCGCATCAAAATTGTAACAAACAGCCCTTACTATAGCGAGTTTTAGTATTGGCGCAAACGGAATTGTCGGTATTCTACAGAAAATTTAATGAAAAGCAGTTTATACTTGAACTTTTTCGCTCTTTGTGGTGGTAAGCGGGCGCAGTGTTTCGAGCCGCGGGTCAACTTGGTCTTGAATGAATTCAGAAACCTGTTGCGGGGCGCGACCTACAAATTTGGTCGCATCCATGAGGTCATCGAGTGAATCATGTATTGCCGCAAAGCGCTTATCTTCCTTAATCCGATTCAGTAGATCATTAGCTACGCCTTCTTCTTTGACGCGGCGCACTGCTTCCATAGAATGTTCACGAATTGCTTCGTGCAGTTCCTGGCGATCACCCCCAGCCTTGACGCAGGCCATCAGGATATTTTCCGTGACCATAAAAGGTAATTCCTCCTGCACATGCCTGGCAATAACCTGCGGCCAGACTTGCAGCCCGCTGATTATGTTGGTCAGAGTGGTCAATATGACGTCAACCCCCAAAAAGGCCTGGGGCAGGCTAAGTCGGCGATTGGCGGAATCGTCCAGAGTTCTTTCGAACCACTGAGTTGCGTGAGTTTGGGCGGTATTATCGGTCAGTGAAATGACGTATCTGGCAATAGCGCAGATCCGTTCACTGCGCATAGGGTTACGTTTATAGGCCATAGCACTGGAGCCGATCTGTTTCTTGCCGAAAGGTTCTTCGATTTCACGCTTGTGTGCCAATAACCTTATGTCATTGGCCGCTTTGGCTGCAGATTGCGCTATGCCGGAAAGCGCAGAAACTATTTCGAAGTCGATCTTCCGTGTATAGGTTTGGCCGGAGACAGGGACACAGCTTTTAAAGCCCATCAGTTCACAGACGCGCTGATCTAACTGTTTGACTTTTTCGTGATCACCGTCAAAAAGGGATAGAAAACTGGCCTGGGTTCCCGTTGTACCTTTAACGCCGCGGAAAGGCAATTCTTCAATCTGCCTCTGTAAATTGTCGATATCCCGCAGCATATCATAAAGCCAG
>JAWOEV010000019.1:0-10419 GCA_046482565.1 Lentisphaeria bacterium
AGATCGTAGACGTTGAGTATTTGATAGGCATATTCAGATGAAACTATTGGGCCGGGCTTCAAGCAGATATACGCAGAAGTAATGATGCCGTGATTCCGCGAGAGCCCGATCCGGAGACTTCGCTTGTCATTCTGTAGATCCGTGCCGCGAATGATAATGTCCCCAGGTTCCACAATCTGGTAGGTCTCGAAGGATTCGGGCACTAGACCGTGCAACTTCTCTTGTGGTTTGACCACGATACGGCCATAACTAAGCGAAAGCACCGTCTTTTCGCGCAGGCCAATGTTCTTCACCTGTTTGGAAGCGAAGGCGGCAACCCCGGGTTTTAAGTCCCAATTCTTCGGTACCTTTCCAAGCCAGGGCAGGCTGGATTCTTTGTATTCAGGATAGCTTGTAAGTTTAGCGGTCATTTTCCCTTTTCTATAAGATTTATTATACAAAAAACACGGTTATTTGGCATCCCTTGCTTTATATGCAACACACTGCAAAAATCGCAGTTATGCAAGAGTTGCAGGATTTTGCCTCTCGAAAATACATGTTTCTATGAATCATCTGGCCTCTGTTGTTTTATAGAATAGCGTCGCCATCTAAGTTCCCCCTGAATATCCAGTTTACCTTGATTGACAAGATCATATAGTGTGCGCTTAACTCTATGCTCGGGAATTTCACGGCCAATTCTGCTATGAATATCACCATAGCCGCTACCAGGGTGACGCCGCAGATCCTCCAGGATCAGTTCACGCAACCGGTAAGGCTCAATTGCCTTGAGTGTAGTATCCCCGTCGAAATCAGTTTCATGGATTACATTCGGTGCGACTCGATACGTCCGCGCTCTTGTTCTGCCGGTCGCAGTCACAAGCCCCCACTCCATCAGTCTGCCGATCCAATCTCGAAGCCGTTCGCTGCCGTCTTCCAATTCGAGAAGCCTGGTGAAATCAAGTGATGAAAGAGATTCGTGCTGAGCCAATAGCCCTAATGCAATAAGCTCACGTTGCCTAAGTTCATAACGATCATTGACCTGCTCCATAAAACGCAATGTTTCAGTTTTCAGAATCCGGGACTCTACCTTAACGGCAACCCTATCCGGACCTTCCTCAACAACTGGCGGCCGCTTGGCTGTCAGTAGCAATTCTTCGTAGATACGATCATAGCCGCTACCTTCCTGCTCCATAAGCTTAAGGTCATAAAACACTTTGGCCAGGTGAATGTTCCGTTTGACCGAAGTGTGGAGAATGTTGTGCGGGGTGACGCCGAGCGGCAATAACCCCGGATTGTGAATTTCCAAATGATCAGGATACAGATTGATGTAAATATCCCCTCTGGTCGTATACGGCCTGTGAACCAGAGCATTGGCAAGTAGTTCTCGAACGACTCCCTCGCTATAGTGGGGTACCGTCTTGCGGTATAACCCATCTCGGATTTCATCGCCTTCCCGCCATTCGGGAAGGTCGCGCCATATAGATTCAATAAGCTCATGCGGATTGAGAGAAAAATCATCCCACACCTGCTTCCTGATTTTCTTCGCGTCAGTGTCGTAGCGAATGAACTGAACACTTGGCGCATAGAGCAAGCGTGCCCGATCTTCACGTTTTCCAACCCAGAGAATCCCGAGATTGGTCAACCATTTCTGGTCGCTAAACAAGTAGTATTCAAGCAATTCATTCACACTCTTGTTTCGCACGAATTCAGTGACACGGTCAGATGTGCGAATCTGTTCAATAAACGTGTGTACTGCGTCAGGGTCTGCATTGTCTCGCGCCACCTTGCGTGATACTGTCGTCTCCCAAGTAAAAGCACTTTTTTCGGCTGTCAGGCGCATCAGATCTTCCGGCATTAACACTCGCGTCTCATCGCCCACCCGAAAAGCATAACGGCCGTTAGTGGTTGAAGCGACCGTCAACCGGCTGGGCATTACACGTAGCTCAATCACCTCACCACCATTTCTATATGCCTTCTTTGTCGCTGAGATGGCAACGTTCACTGTAAGCTGAGGAACATGCTTCCTGACTTTATCTATTAAGTGGTCGGGGATTTGCTGGCCCTGTGGCGGATTATTCTCATTATCTTCTAGCCCAATAAATATGGTACCGCCGTGGGCATTAGCCATGCCTACGCAAACCCATGCCAACTCCGTCCAGTCCGAATTCTTCCCTTGGATCAGACGTAGAGATTTGTTTTCTTTGTGCTGACCTTCGATCATTTTCGGATACCTTCTCCCACTATGGCTTCCAGCAGACCCTCGCCTTCTTCCTGCAGGGTGAGTAAGTCGGCCTTGATCTCGTCCAATGGCCTCATCTCGGGCGGCTCGTAGAAGTGGCGGGTGAAGGATATCTCATAGCCAAGCTTTGTAGCCGATTCATCCATCCAAGCGTCGGGGGCATACGGCAGGACTTCGCGCCGTAAAAACGCCTCGATGCCGCCGTCCTCCAGCAACGGGACTTGCTCGCTGTCCCTGAGGTCGGTGTCGGTTTCATATTCTACGACCCTCGGCTTTCCGTCGATTTCGACCTCACACAATCCGCGAAGGGGATCGGCCTTAAGCTTGTCGGGTTTGTGTGTTTTCTTGATCACCGGCGGAGCGTTTTCATCCCGCCAGCTCACGGCATGCAGGATGGCCTTCTTTTCGCTTGCGCTGAGTTTTATGCCGAGATCTTTCAGCGTGTTATTGACCGTTTCACGGAAGACATTGTGGTCAGTGAACAATTCTTCCTCGAGTTTGTCCCGCAGGGCCTGTGCCGCATCGTACAGCTTTTTATCGCGTTTCCAAGTATCAGCTTTGAGAAGCCTTTTTCGTGTTTTTTCAGGAATGGCAGAGCGATTTGAGCTGCTGCTGCCCTCTGCTGCTTCGGAATCCCCGTCTTCATCCTTAGCCCAGTCCTGAAGCATTTTCTGAACCTGTTTACGGACTGAGGGGAAGTTTCCAAAGAGTATATCGCCGAATTCATCATGCAGGGCACGCCGGATATCCTCATCACCCGACTCATAGCGCAAACTCTCAATGTTTTCGCGGGTAAGCTGACTGTGAAGCCGCAATGGCCTTTCCACCCGAATCTTCCAGTATCCGAACGCCTCATTAGGGAAAATCTTTGACTGTTCGGTTTCTTCAAAATCCAGGAACATGTCGCAAATCTGCCTGATCTGTGCTTTTGAAAGCTCACAGTTCTTAGCACCCATGTTCTTGCGGAGGGGGTGATAAATCTCTGTGGCATCGATGAGCTGGACTTTGCCTTTGCGATCATCCGGCTTGGCGTTGGTAAGCACCCAGATGTAGGTGGCGATGCCGGTGTTGTAAAACATGTTCAGCGGCAGCGCGATGATGGCTTCCAGCCAGTCATTCTCGATGATCCAGCGGCGGATGTTGGACTCGCCCGAGCCCGCGTCCCCGGTGAACAAGCTCGATCCGTTATGAACCTCGGTAATCCGGCTTCCCAGGGGACTTTTTTCGGTGGGGGCGACCATTTTGCTCAGCTTATTCACCAGGAACATTAGCTGTCCATCACTGGAACGGGTGATTAGCGACAACTCTTCTCCGTCATGTTGCACCGTGAACCGGTGATCTGACATGTCCTTCTTGCCTCCCATGCGCTCCATATCGGTTTTCCAGCTTTTTCCATACGGAGGATTCGAGAGCATAAAGTCAAACTCACCGCCGGGGAAAGCATCGCGTGACAAGGTGGAACCGAATTTCATATTCTCTGCACCTTGCCCTTCACCCTTAAGCAAAAGATCCGCTTTACTGATGGCATATGTTTCCGGATTGACCTCCTGCCCGAAGAGATGAATAGAAACATCCTTGTCACGGCTTTTTGCAAGTTCGACAAGCGTATCCTCAGCCACCGTCAACATTCCCCCGGTTCCGCAGGCCGCGTCGTATATCCGGTAGGTGCCAGATCGTATACCGTCAGCGATGGGCCAGAAAATAAGGTTTGCCATCAGGCGCACGACATCACGCGGCGTAAAGTGTTCGCCCGCTTCTTCATTGTTTTCCTCATTAAACCTGCGGATCAGCTCTTCAAAAATTGTTCCCATCGCGTGATTATCTAGGCCGGGTAGCCGAATGCTACCGTCCGTGTCATGAACCGGATGCGGACTCAAGTTGATGTCCGGGTCCAGGAATTTCTCAATAAGCCCCCCGAGCGCTTCTGCTTCAATAAGCGTAGGGATCTGGTTTCGGAACTTGAACTTATCGAGGATCTCCTGAACATTCGAACTGAACCCGTCCAAGTATGCCTCGAAGTCTGCCTTGAGCTGCTGCTGCTTGGAACGGTCACGCAAATCACGAAGGGTAAAGGGAGACCTGTTGTAAAAAGCGTGATTGGCCTCCGGTCCTGCAGCTTTTTTTAGGGCGGCATCCTTATTGGCGACCCCAGCCTTATCGAGCTGTTCGCTCATCTTCAGTACATCCTGCTTCGTCGGTTCCAATACGGCATCAAGTCGCCGAATAACCGTCATCGGCAGAATCACATCCCGATACTTGCCGCGGACATAAACATCCCGCAACACATCATCCGCAATTCCCCAAATAAAATTTGCAATCCAGTTAAGCTGCCCGTTTTCCATACCTGCTCCCGCACGAAAGTGTGTATTTCCTATATCCGGTGTGAACTTCGTATAATTCCATGCGACTATACATGAGCCGCCAGTCTTTGTAAAGCTAACAAACGCATATCTTATGTAATGCATGTGTACAATTATCGAGGCATAGTTATTGCCTCACCAAATAAATGTATAAAAATCTGCATCCGCCCTTTGCTCAACTGAGCACGGATTAGGTGTGGGGGATTTTGTGCCGCTAACGGACTTTATACCCCTAAATATCGGGGTGTAACTGGATGTAACACAAAATGCGAAATATAGCGTAAGTTATTGGAATCGAGGGGGAAAGATGGTGCGCGCGACAGGACTCGAACCTGTGACCTCTACCGTGTGAAGGTAGCGTTCTAGCCGGCTGAACTACGCGCGCTAACCCGAACATTTCGGTGAATAACAAAAAAATGGACCGGCATCTTCCTAGTTGGAAGATGCGCAGTCCGGTAAGCTGGCGTTGTTTAACTCTTGAGGTGTGAGCACCTCTATTCGCGTGTCGCTTTGTCAACAGCTTCGTTGACTCTGAAATTCCGGGCCCATACTTTATCGGCCAGGAAATAGAGCAGGGCACCGCCTGCGACTACGAGGTATATAACCCCGCAGACAAGTAGGAAGAGCGCCATCTGCTTGAGTGTCCAGCCACTGGCCAGGATGAGCGCGACATGCAGGAAGATGATTCCTGTCATCAGGAACGCGACGCAGATGGCTATGCAAACGGCGGCGATGGCTGATTTACGCAACCCCGCCACCGTTTGAACATACGCCTTGGCCATCTGGACCTTGCCGCTTTCGACCAGGACTCGTTTGTACTGGGTGGCGATTTTCCAGAACAGGGCCAGAAAAAGTCCTTTCCGGCCTACGTTTTTTTTCTTTTCTCTAGTCATAATTATTCATCCACTGAACTGAAAAGAGCCGAGGCTCACTTATTTGCGGCCAGCGATATAGCCGATCAGAAAGGCGGTAGCGGCAACGAGGCCGGCGGCTTTCCACGGTTCCTCATGGACGCGTTTGTCAACGACTTTTGACGCTTCCTGGAGGCGTTCTTGTCCGACCTCTTTGGCCTGGAGCATGCGTTCGGTGGTGTCCCCCACCCATTCGGCAGCGCGGCCTTCGGCTCCAAGTACGGTTGCTTTAAGGTTGCCGTACTTGGTGTTCAGTAGCTCTTTGAGTTCGGTCTGCTTTTCACCGGCGGCTTCATTGAGAAGCTCGAGGGCTTCCTGAAGTTTTTCTTTACTTGCAGTTGTGTTTTGTTTCGCCATAATATTCTCCTTGTTCTGTTTGGTTCTTTAGACTTTTGCGAAATGGCTTTCGCTTAAGCCGTTCCTACTTCGTCGTTCCCAGTTCCTAATTCAATAATTTTGAACCCGGAAATTCGAATTCGGAACAAGTTGTTCAAAACTACATTGAGCCAGACTTTTATCTCTGTCTGGCTTGCATCATGTGTTTCTCTGTTACATACTCTAGCATGATATTGGGTATGAATGCAAGTGTATCGCCTGAATTTGTTGGGAAGGGAAGCCCTTGAGAAGCTATGAAAGCAGTGTGTGGGTGTGGGGGGTGTGGGAGATATGGGTATGTAGGTATGTGGGTATGTGAGTATGTGAGTATGTGGGGAGTGTGGGGTTCAACTCAAAACTCTTAACAAAATGGAATGATTTGGCACACGAGGTAAAATTTTAAATGGATCCTGTCCTTATAATCGGAATTCTTTGCGGTCTCGGAGCCGCCTTTTTCCAGGCGTGTTCATATTTTGCTTCGCGTTCTTTTCTGCATCATTGCACGAGGCGGTCGCGGGTGCTTTTCGGGATCGGTCATTTGCAAATGGGGATTGCGGCGTTTGCGGCCTTTCCGTTTTTGCTTGACGGACCGTTGCCGCCGGTCTCTGAGTGGTGGCTGCAGTTGGCGGCGACCAGCGGATTTTACCTTACGGCGCAGCGCTTGCTGTTTTTAAGTCTCAAGAAAACCGATTCCTCGGTGGTGGCACCGCTGTTGGGACTGAAGATTCCACTTCTCGGTATTATCTCAGTGCTTTTTTTAGGGGACAGTCTGCCGGCCGGGGCGTGGGCGGCGGTTGTGCTGTGTACAGCCGCGGCGTTTCTGGTTTCGCCGCCGCGGGGCTTGCCGGAGTTCCGGGGGCTTCTTTTGATATTGCTTACCTGCCTAGGGTATTGCGGGGCGGACATTTTCATACCTCGCCTGGTGGAGCGCATCGCGCCTGCTTCGGATTATCCGATTCTGCTGGGGGTGTCAATGACGTATATGGTCTGCGGGGTTATAGGGGTGATAACCGCCTGGCATCAAAAGGCTTTTCAGGTGCGCCATGTTCAGCGGCATGCTTTGCCGTATGCCGTTACCTGGCTGACGGGGATGTGCTTTCTGTTTGCGGCCTTTTCCACGGTGGGAGTTATCTTCGGTAACATGCTGCAATCAACCCGGGGGCTTATATCGGTTATGATTGCGGCGCTGGTGTTACGCCTTGGATGGGAAGGGCTGGAGACCAGAACTACCCGCCGAATTTTCTGGCTGCGGTTGGGCGGGGCGGTTTTAATGACCGGGGCGATCGTTCTGTATTATCTGGCAAAATTGAGGTTTGAAATTTGAGACGATGAGTCAAGGCGCGAGACAATCGGAATTATATGCTTCTGAGTCGGCCTCTGCGGAACCGGTTTCCGCGGCGGAGCGGTTGGCTTGGAGGTTGGGTAAAAAAGTGGATTCGGTTACGCTTACCAATAACCGGTGTACAATGCTGTCGTGGCGCCGGATTCGCAGTCGCAAGTTCCAGGTTCGACTGCATCACATGTTCAGTGACGCACCGGACAATATAATCGGGGCAATTCGGAAAATGCTGGAGGGCGATGATTCGGGCCGGGCCGAGGTTCGAGGATTTATCCGTGCCCATGGGAGTAAGATAAAAGAAACGGCCAACGGAGAAAAAGAGAGTTCCCGGCGAGTTATCTGCAGGCCGGTAGGGGTTAAGTTTGATTTGCGTGAGATTCATAAAGAGGTCAACGAAACCTATTTTAACGGAAGTTCGACCGCGGCCGTGACCTGGGGGAAGGCTTTGCCGCGGCGGGCGGTGAAGAATTTGCGTTTTGGTTCATACTCGCCGGAGAAAAACCTTATCACTATCAGTCGGCGCCTTAACGCCCGGGATATACCCCGTTATATGGTGCAATACATTGTGTTTCATGAGATCCTGCACGAAATGATCGGGATCAAAGAGGGGAAGGGGGGGCGGCGACGCCGCCTTCACCCGCCGGAATTCCGGCGTCGCGAACGCCAGTTCCGTTATCTGCAGAAGGCCAGGCAGTTCATGGCCGACCGCTGGGGTGTAAAACCGTAGCTCCGACGTCCCCGTCGGAGTTCTTGCGGGTTGCCTGGGCGAATCGCGCTGGTTGTGCTCAGTTGGCGCTGGTCTGCGCTTGTTTCTGTTTGCCCGGGGGGGATAGGCGCTGGCGGCGCTGGCAGGAAGCCGACGGGGACGTCGGCTCCACGTAAAGTTTGCTGGCGTTACGTAGCTCCGACGTCTCGTCGGAGTTGTTGCGGGTTGCCTGGGCGAATCGCACTGGCGGCGATGGCAGGAAGCCGACGGGGACGTCGGCTCCACGGTTAATCGAATTTTATTGTATATACGGAATCAAGCCATTTGCACTGCCAGGTGCGATTGTCACTAGATAACCCTGCTTTGGGTGGGTTTTTATATATATATCGGCGTGTCCGATAAAGCTCCTTAGAATTGCGTATAAGGCGGTCGTAACTTTCCTGTTGCCAAACTTTGCCGCGTCTATTGTGAAGCTTGTTTATTTGGTGTCCAGTAAAGCTCTTGATATCTTGCATGATTTGCTCAAGCTGATGGCCGGGAAGCGGCATCACTATCCAGTGAATGTGATTTGGCATGATTGCGAAATCCCCGCATCGGTAGCGTTCGCCATCAAAGAATTGCAGGGATTTCTGTACTGATTGGGTGGTTTCAGGTTTATTGAGCAGGCATGAACCATGGCATAAATCGAGTTCGACCATCCGTTGTTGGGCGGTCCAGCTTTCAAAGTCCCCCCTCTCTTTCAGCGGAATTTCTTTGTAGATCGTTGCCCACTCGGCGGTTGTCAAATCGTGGGTTAACCCGTGTCTGACATACCAGTTGTTTCGTTGTATTTGCCATTCTTCAATTTTGTGTTTGGGAATAGAGTCTGACAGGCGAAAGGTGACGAAATAGGTGGCACCGTCCTGTCGCCAATGGGGTAGGTTCCTGCGGTAACATTGAATTGGACGATATGGTTGTAAACCGGTAAACTCAGGCAATTTGGTCATAATAAAGTACAGCAATGATAAATAGTACAATGAATATTTAATACAATAAGCAATAGAACAGCAACGTCAAGGAAAAGGTACCGTAGCTCCGACGTCTCGTCGGAGTTGTTGCGGGTTGCCTGGGCGAATCGCGCTGGTGAGAGTGGCAGGAAGCCGACGGGGACGTCGGCTCCACGGAGGGCGTGCTGGTGTTACGTAGCTCCGACGTCTCGTCGGAGTTGTTGGGCATGGGCCCTGGCGGCGATGGCAGGAAGCCGACGGGGACGTCGGCTCCACGGAGAGCCTGCCGGTGTTACGTAGCTCCGACGTCCCGTCGGAGTTGTTTGGGGGTGACTGCGCCGTTCGCGTTGCTGAAAGCAGCCGGACAGCCGACGGGGGCGTTGATTCTATGGTCTAACATAATTCTAACAATTTGCTCACAATTACTTAAAACAGGGGGTCTAGTTTAATCATTGAACACGCGAGCGTTTGTCCAAGCCCGTGAGCGTGGGATCGGATGAGGGACGAGCCTGAGGTGCGAAGTGACTGAAAACAAACAAAAGGAGAACGCAAATACGAAAAATTTGCAATTGTTTGAGGAATGTTAGCAACACCAAATGAGCTCAGCCTGAATGATTCAGGTGTCAAGAAAACTCTACTAATAACAGTAAAAGAGGATTAAGTAATACCATGAATATTAAAAATATATTCGGAAAGAAGATTGAGAAAGTTATGCTTACCGGTTTATGCGCGGGACTGGTCGGTCCTATGGCCGTTAACCGGGCCGAAGCGCGCGACCAGATCCGGATTGTCGGTTCGAGTACGGTTTATCCGTTCGCCAGCTATGTGGCGGAAGAGTTTGGTGCGACCACCAAGTATCCGACTCCGGTTATGGAGTCAACCGGCTCAGGCGGCGGAATCAAGCTGTTCAGTGAAGGTGTGGGAATGAATACACCGGATATTTCGAATGCTTCCCGTCGGATGAAGGTCAGCGAGTTCAAGCGCTGTAAGGAGAACGGCGTTGAGAATATTACTGAAGCAGTCATTGGTTATGACGGCATCGCGGTGGCTCATAATGTCCGCAACAACCCCCTGGATCTGACGCTTGAGCAGATTACGCTGGCGGTGGCGGCGAAAGTGCCGCAGGACGGTAAACTGGTGAAAAATCCCTACACTTATTGGGATCAGGTCGATAAGAATCTGCCGCATCGGCGGATAATTATCTTTGGCCCGCCTACCAGTTCCGGTACACGCGATGCCTTTGAAGAACTGGTCATGGAAGCGGCCAGCAAAAAGATGGAAGGGTATGGCGGCGAGTACACGAAGATCCGTCAGGACGGGGTCTATATTCCGGCCGGCGAGAACGATAACCTGATTGTCCAGAAGCTGGCTCGCAACAAAGCCGCTTTCGGTGTCTTTGGTTACAGCTTTCTGGCTGAGAATCCTGATAAAATTCAGGGCGCTTCAATCAACGGCGTGAAACCGGAGCCGGAGAGTATTTCCTCTGGAAAGTATCCGATTGCCCGCAGTCTGTTCTTCTATATC
>JAWOEV010000035.1:0-6493 GCA_046482565.1 Lentisphaeria bacterium
GTCTCTTCGGGGCCGGTTCAATTGCCGCTCCGGTCAGCCCAGCCGGGGCCGAAACATTTGTCAATCGCGGCGGCTACATCCCGGCGCCTCTGCAAAGTTTGGGTAATTGAGGTTCACCGGGAACTCGGTCCGGGCTTGCTTGAATCCACCTATCTGCAATACTGTTGCTTCGTGCAAAAGCGGGTTACGTACTACGGGCTTCAGCCCGTAGGTTTAGGTTTTCACTGTGACGGACTGGAAAGTCCGTCTTACGTACTACGGGCTTTCCAGCCCGTAGATGCCTTACTGTACGGACTGGGAAGTCCGTACTACATTACCCCGAAAGCTTTGAAAACGTAATCATTTCATCAGCTGGGAGAATTGCCCGAACCGCAAATTCAACCACATATTCTACTGACGCGACAATTTTTTTATCCGGTCACTGGGTGCTTTGGGGGGCGTCACCTTTTTGTGCACGAAACTAATACTATCCTAACCCGTTCTGAACAATAGAGGGGTTTATTATTGGTAGAGAAGTTTTTTGTTGAGAAAAAGAGGTTGCATAACCGGCGGTTCTGACCGACTGCAAAGGGGTGTAAAATATGCAGGCAAAAGCTGATCTCCACGTGCACAGTAAATACTCGGATCGTCCCAGCGAGTGGATCCTGCGGCGCGGAGCCCACCGGCATGCCGGTGCCGCCGGTACCAGTCTGCGCCTCGCCCACAGTTTTTACCACATAGGGTACGGATATTATAAAAATCGTTTTTTGGGCAAAACGGGGCGGGATTCGAAACTTTTGGAAACGGTTTTACAGCAGATGACGGCTTCCGCTCCAACCCGGAGTCAGGGCATCAAAGGTACGGTTGCCGGACTGTTGGGAAAGGCCGTACGAAAATGGCAGAGCAAGCGCCTCAGTCCCCTTGATAAAACCCTGGTGAATGAATTTTCATCGCTGTTTGATTCAAAAAAACAGGTACAAAGCGAAGATGGCAAGCAGGTCAACTCCGATGAATATACCTTTGAACTGGCCTGTCAAATGACTCACCGGATAGGGTATCATTTTCTGCAACATTTTACGGCACACCTCCAAAATGTGTCCTTGCTTGAAAGTCTGCAGACGATTTCGTCTTTGGGACCGGTGGCTTTGAGTATCACGCCGTACCTGACGGCTTTTCGCACTCAGCACAAAGACGAAAAACTGTTGCAGGAATTTACCGAGAGGTTCAATATCGCCGACCCGCTGAGTCTGCCTAACCCCCGTAAAGTGTGGATAGCTGACACTTTTGCCGAGGGCAGTACGGAGGCGGGTTTGGCGGCGAGTCTTAATTTGGCTGCCGACGGGGCAGAGTCGCCTTCATTGAAAGTAATCACCTGCCTTGAAAATCCCCCCCGGTCTGAACAATTCCAGATCGTCAATTTCGAACCGGCAGGCATGTTCGAGCTTAGCGAATACAGTAAAAAGCCTGTCCCTTTCCCGCCGTTCTTGAAAATTGTTGAGTATTGCGAACGGGAACAGTTTGAAGAAATCATCATCAGCAGTCCGGGGCCGCTGGGGTTGACGGCGCTCGCCGCCGCCCGCCTGCTGGGGGTCAAGGCAACCGGAATATGTAGCACTGATTTTCCGGAATCGGTCGGGGAAGCTACGGCCGATGAAACCTTGCGCCAGCTTGCGTGGCGTTATACCAGCTGGTTCTATGGACAGGTGGATAAAGTCATGGTGTCCTCGACATATTTCAAAGACCATTTGCATGAAGGCGGCCTTAATTCTGACACTATAGAAGTGATCGACAGCCGGTCGATAAACCAAGGTGAATTGAAGTGCTCCGTGAAGTCGCAAAATCCGGAGCTAGATTTGGTGGAAGCATAATGAAAATAACGCTGATATCGGAAACTTATTTCCCGCAGGTCAACGGGGTTTCCCGAGCGCTGGGCAGGCTGGTCTCGTCGTTAGCCGAAAACGGCGATCGGGTACAGCTGATCATTCCGCAGTATGCCGAGGAGGATATTCCCGGCTCATTCCCCGATGGTACCCAAAGCGTTCGGCTTAAAGGTTTTGCATTTCCGTTTTATAAGGATGTGAAACTTATCTTCTGTCGCCCGGCATCAATTCGTCGTTATTTAAATAAATTCAATCCCGATATCGTTCATATTGCCACGGAGGGACCGATGGGATGGCTTGCTATGCGCAGTATGGGTAAGCTGCAATTGCCGTTAGTGACCTCATTCCATACAAATTTCCCGAGTTACCTGGGATTTTACAAGCTGGGTTGGCTTCAGGGCGTTGCTTGGAAATATCTGCGTTGGTTTCACAACCGGGGCAGAGTTACTTTTTGCCCTACTAAATCCATAAAAGAGCAGCTGGAAGCCAGAAAATTCAAAAATGTTGTGGTGTGGGGGCGCGGCGTCGAATGCGAACGTTTTAAACCTGACTACCGCAGTCCGGAAGTGCGACGCGGGCTGGGGGTTGCCGACGAGGACGTCGCCTTGCTGTATGTCGGGCGTATTGCGGAAGAGAAAAATCTTAGCGTATTGTTTGATGCAGTCGACCGCCTAGAGGGCGTTGATATCCCTTGGAAACTTATCATGGTCGGTGACGGGCCGGCTCGGCGTCAGTTGGCGGCACGGGCTGGTGGCAAGGTGATATTTACGGGCTATAAAATGGGCGAGGAGCTGGCCTCCGTATATGCGTCGTCTGACTGCTTTGTGTTTCCTTCGCTCACCGATACTTTCGGGAATGTTATCCTGGAAGGAATGGCCTCCGGGTTGCCGGTGGTCGGGTTCGACGCGCCCGGTCCCCGCGACATTATTTCGCACGGGGGAACGGGGCTCCTCGTGAAGGAGCGCACTCCCGATGCCCTGGCGGCTGGCATGGCTAAGCTCGTTAAAGACAGAGAGCTGCGATTACAGTTGGCGCTTAACGCCCGGAAGTATGCATTGTCATGCCGGTGGGACCGGATTAACGGTGTTGTACGCAGCGCCTATCAGGAAGTTTTGGGTAACCAATAAACTTATGTGAGATCTTGGCAAGCTGGGGGGGCAACTCTGCGTGTCCATGGGTTACTCGTCATCATTTTTTTGTGATTGCGACTTATCCGGGGATTTTGTTACGACGTCTATGATGTTAATCACATACACCGCAAAAGCCGCGGCGAATGACAGCAGCATCCGGGGGAGATACAACGCCGGAACTTCATAAGTCGAGAAATCCATTCCCAAGCGGTAAAATATAATTAAAATGCGGGTTGCATAAAACGCAAAGACTCCGACCGCAACTGCAAACAGGCCTGCATATACCGCCCCGGCTATTAGTCTTTTCTGTACGAATTGCCCGATCCCCGGAAAGGCCAAAGCGGAGAGCATGACTGCGATGCGTTTTTCAGATCTCTGTTTTTTGGGGTCGTTCTGCATATAGCTTTTCCTTACCGTGATTGCGGGGGGCAGGCAACAATTTTGCACAATCATTGTTTGATTCTTGGTAATATTACTTTTAGTGTAATATTTTAGTAAGTAAAGCATGCTCATCTAAATGCATGAGGAACTGAAGCAATAAAGAATAAACAGAGGAGATAAGAATTATGGCTGAAGAAAAAGACAACCTGACCCCGGAAGAATCAAACGCACCGCAAGAGCAAGAAGAATCGACCACAACGCCGGAGCCGGAAGAATCTCAAACCGAGGAGCCAGTTCAAGCCGCAAGCTCGGAAGGCACCACGGAAGACACGGACGGCGCGGAAGGTGACGGTGGCGAAACACCGGTGATTGGTGAACAGGAAATCGAGGAGGGCAAAGCGTTTGCGATTTTGTCCTATGTCCTCAGTTTAATCGGGTTGCCGTTTTTCATTATTCCGCTGGTTATGCGTAATAACGACTTCGCGCTTTTCCATGCTAAGCAATGCCTGATGATTTGGATTGTCGGGGTTGTCGGTGGCACGGTCGGGGCCGTTCTGTCCATAATCTGTATTGGCGTAGTTATCGCCATTGCTGTCGGACTCTTTTGTTTGGTGGTCAGCATTATGGGGCTCATACATGCTGTCAAGGGCGAAGCGGTTGCGCTACCGATGATCGGCCAATATGCCGAAGATTGGTTTAAAGGCATTACGAAAGTCTGAAAGTAATTGCTGTTTTGCGTAAGCCTGATTTGCTTTCAAGTTATCGCCTCCCTTTCTCTCGTCTCCGGGCGCAACATCTGCGCCTGGGGCGGCAGGGGGAGAAGATCGCCGGTCGTTTATTGCGCGAGTTGGGACTTTCCTTGCTGGTGCGTAATTACCAGACAAAACAGGGCGAGATAGATTTGGTGATGCGAGACGATGCTATGTTGTGTTTCGTCGAAGTAAAAACTCGCAGACGGACTGTTTTTTCGCGACCCGCAGATGCCGTAGGGCGGGATAAGCGCCGGCGCATCATTAAGGCTGCTCATCAGTATTTGCGCGAGCTTGGAAATCCGCGAATTCCCCACCGTTACGATATTGTCGAAGTAATCATGTCTCCGCGACGGATTTACGAAATTTGTTACTGGCCCAATGCGTTTAACGAGTGAAAGCGGGTTAATGCTCTCGATGTACTGGCCCTTCTTGAGCTTGCCGGTAGCCGCAGCGGGCGAGCCACCCTCGACTCCAGTGATGCGCATTGTAAAGGCCGGTTGCAGAAGTTTACGAATGCGGACGTTCGCGTATCAAGGCCGGTGATATGATCAACGGTCAATGCTTCTTGCGTTTGTTCTCCCGGTAGCGTTGCGGAGTGAGGCCGAAGTGCTGCTTGAACCGAAAGTTGAAGTACTGCGGGGTGCTGAACCCGACGCGCTCCGCGATATCAGCGGCATCCATCTCCCCGCTGGCCAGCAGTTCGCGGGCCCGCCGGAGACGCTGGCGGGTGATCTCCTGAGCTGCCGTCCTGCCAAGGGCCTGCTTGAAATGCCGGTCAAGATTTCTGCGGGACATGCCGCAGGAGGACGCAATTTCGTCCGGGTAGATGCTCCAGGCGTAGTGGTCCCAGATGTAGCGCAGGGCGCGGGCCGCCTGGGCGTCCGGAATGGCCGTTATGTCGGTGCTTCGCCGGGTCACGATGCCGTTGGGCGGCACGCGGACCAGGGTGCCGCCGGGAATGGTTTCTCCGTCCATCATTCGCTGGAGCAACCGGGCCGCCTCGTAGCCATGCTGTTCCAGATGCGGATCGATGCTTGAGAGCGCAACCGGGCTGAGGTTGCAGGCGACGGCATGATTGCCATATCCGAGAATCGCCGCCTGTTCCGGAACGGCAATGCCATTTTCGAGGCACCAGCGGCAGAGGCGGACCGCCAGCTGGTCGTCGGCGCAGAAGATGCCTAGGGGATACGTAAGTTCGCGGAGCTGCCTACTCACCGATTTCCGTACCTTTTCCAGATTGGTTCCACCCATGTGCATGTTGCGGATCACCTCGCACCGGCCGCCGGCCTGCTCGATGCGCTCCTTGAAGACGCGGAGACTCTGTATCCATTCACTTGTTCTGTAGGCTGCCAGGGCGAAGTTGCGGAATCCGCGGTCGAGATAATACTCGGCGGCCTGCTGGCCAACGGCCTCCCAATCGGTCTCCACGTCGCGCTTGTGTTCCGCCTTTTCCGGTGGGTCGATCCGGACTTTGAAAGGAATCTCTCCGACCAGGCTCTCTAGCATCTCCCGGCTACTGAGACCCGGATTGTAGATCAGGCCCTCAACCTTCATCTCACTCGGAATCTTCCAGCGCCAGGCACCCAGGTCGATCAGATCCCAGCCCGCCCGTCTGCCCCAGCGGATCACTCCTTCGGCAAGCAGCGCGTCCGAAATATTGTGCGTCCTCTGCGGGTAGCCCAGAGCCAGCGCCACCACCTGCGTTTTGTTTTCCATTTCCATATCATGCTCCAATCAGGCCACTCCAGCCTGAGATTTATCATTGAACATTCGCCAGTTTTAGGATGGGCCAATTATTATAATTGAAATGTCGTGATAGTGCAATTGACGGTTGCTGAAAAAACGAATAAATTAGTGAGACCCTCTGCGGAAAGGGGGTTTCACGATTGTTCTGAGATCAAACGCCTCCACTGTCCTTGCGGCAGTGGTGCGAAAGTTTGGGGGAATGTGTGGCGCTTGTCTTTTCCCCCCCCCCAAACGTTTGCTACACCGGGCCAAGCGCTATGCAGAATCGGTTGAGAAGCGAATCGCCGAATTCGATCCCCGTGCGAAGGCACTCGAAAAATGGCAGCGCCAGGTAAACCGCGCGAAGTCGAACGACAAGCCCAAGTCGGAGTGGCCGGAGAAACCCGAAGACGCCGAAAATCTGCGTTACCGCCGAGCTGGTCTCAGTGGAGCGCCGCGGCGATGAGATGATCCTCACCTTCGACAACAGAGTGGTGCCGGATGACAAGGACCCCATTCTGCGTGGCTTCTCAATCGCCGGCAAGGACGGCAAGTTTTACATGGCGCACGCTCGCCATCGGGGCGAGGGTTCCTATTGGGATCGCACCAAGATCATCCACGTCTGGAGCCCGCTGGTCGACAAACC
>JAWOEV010000060.1:0-4223 GCA_046482565.1 Lentisphaeria bacterium
CTGTGAAATGGGTAACTGTCTGCTGGGGCGCTGTCGTTTTTTCAAGGAATGCTTCTTCATGCAGGCGCGACGGCGGCTCCTGAAGGCGCATATAATTGTTTCGAATCATGCCTTGTTTTTTTCGGATCTCGGCATGAAAATCGAGGGAGGTGCGGAAAATGGCGGCATCCTTCCGCACTACGGCACCGCGATCCTGGATGAAGCTCATCTGCTGGAAGATACAGCTGCGGTTCACCTGGGGGTACGGGTTACAAGCTACGGAATCCAGCGAGCCCTGAGACGGCTTTATAATCCGGACCGGAACCGGGGGCTTTTGCTCAGTGAAAATTGTCCCGAACAAAGGCAGGCGGTGGTGCGGGCTCTGGACAGTACTCAGGCCTTCTTCAAACGTCTGCAGCAGGCTCTGGCCGCTGAGTCAGAAGATAACATCGTGCGTTATGCTTCGCCGGGCGGGGTCCACGATACGTTGGGAGATGACTTGGCGGACGCCGCCAAGAAAATACGGACTCTGGCGGAAAATATTGACGACGATGAGCGTCGTCAGGAGCTGGCCACGGTTGCTGAGCAGGTCAGTGGATATCGGCAGAGCATTCGGGCGGTTCTGGATATGTCGTTAGAGGAACATGTCTATTGGTTCGAACGTTTCGGGCCGGGGCGCCGGGGAATCAGTCTCAATGCTGTCCCGGTGGAAATCAGCGAGCTTTTGGAAACCCACCTTTTCAGCGAGGATTTTTCGGTGGTTATGACCAGCGCGACACTTGCTGTGCGCGGTAAAATGGACTATTTCTGCCGGCGAACCGGGGCCGGTAAGGCTGAGACCTTGATACTCTCGTCACCGTTTGATTTTCAAAAACAGGTAAAACTTTATATACCGCAGACGCTGCCGAACCCCAATGATCCCAGTTTCATTCCGGCGGTTTGTGACAGTATTCAGCATTTTGTCGAAAAGACGCAGGGTAAAGCTTTTGTTCTGTTTACCAGTTATCGTATGATGCGTGAAGTTGCGGCCCGCCTTGAGTATTTCTTTGAAAGTAACGGTATTCGTCTTTTATCACAGGGCGAGGGGTTGTCGCGCTCCCGTATGCTGGATGTCTTCAGGGAAGATGTTGATTCGGTCATCTTCGGTACTGCGAGCTTCTGGACCGGGGTGGATGTGCCGGGAGAAGCCTTGAGCAACGTCATGATTGTTCGTCTGCCTTTCGCGGTGCCGGACCACCCACTGATAGCAGCTCGGCAGGAAGCAATCGAAAGGGAAGGGGGTAATCCGTTTTTCCAGTATGCCTTGCCCGAGGCGGTACTCAAATTCAGGCAGGGCTTCGGTCGCCTTATCCGCAGCCGTAATGACCGGGGGATCGTCGTGGTCCTGGACAATCGTATTCTCAAAGCTCGCTACGGGAAGGTCTTTTTGGACTCAATTCCGCCGTGTCAGCTTGAGAAAGTCTGAAAACCATCTATTCTTTTGGGAACATGAATTACGCGTATTCGCTGTAAAATCTGATTCACCATCGACCCAGGGTCGGCGTGGTAAGATCACTATATGAAAGACGAAAAAGGCAAGAATAATATGCACAAAATAGCAGTATTGGCAGGTGACGGAATCGGCCCGGAAATTATGCGGGAAGCTCTCCGGGTTCTTGATGCCGTGCAGAAAAAATTCAATTTCAAACTTGATTATACCGAGGCGGATGTCGGCGGGGCTGCAATTGATCGTCAGGGAGAGGCGCTCCCGCCTGCCACTTTGCAAATTTGCGAGGCCTCCGATGCCGTGCTGTTCGGATCGGTGGGCGGCCCCAAGTGGGAGTCGCTGCCCCCGGAAAAACAACCCGAGCGGGCCGCATTGCTGCCGTTACGCAAACATTTCGATTTATTCTGCAATCTGCGCCCGGCCCGCATCTTTCCGGCCCTGGCGGGGACGAGTCCGCTGGCACCGCATATCGTCGGGGACGGATTTGATATTCTGTGTGTAAGGGAACTGACCAGCGGCATTTATTTCGGTACGCAGAAAGGTCGTAAGGGATCAGGGGATGACGAATACGCCTATGATGCACTGCTTTATACTCGCGCCGAAATTCGTCGCATTGCGCGCATGGCCTTTGAAGCCGCCCGCGGTCGAAGCGGCAAAGTGACTTCGATTGACAAAGCCAACGTCCTGACCAGTATGGTCTTCTGGCGTGAAGTAGTTGAGGAAGTCGCGACAGAATACGCCGATGTTGAATTAAATCATATGTATATCGACAATGCCGCGATGCAGGTGGTCAGGAATCCACAGCAGTTCGATGTTATCCTCTCCGGCAATATGTTCGGGGATATCATCTCCGATGAATGCGCGATGATTACCGGTTCCATGGGCATGCTGTCCTCGGCCAGCCTGAACGCACAGCGTTTCGGACTTTATGAACCGGCTGGCGGTTCGGCTCCCGATATCGCCGGGCAGGGGATTGCCAACCCTATCGCCCAGATACTGTCAGCCGCAATGATGCTCAAATACAGCCTGGACCGGGGGGGGGCCGCGGAAGCTCTCAATCAAGCAGTTGCCAAAACCTTGGATGAAGGCATTTTTACCGGGGATATAGCCCCCGCAGGCGTCGAGGCGGTCAACACGGAAACTATGGGGCAGGCAATCGCTGAGCGAGTTTAAGAATGACCCCTTTAATTGAAACTCATTATCACCCAAATCATGTTGATGTACAACAGGCCGCAAGCGAACTGGAACTTGCCAAGGCTGAAGATGTGCAGGCTTTTATCGCGGTTGGAACTGATTTGGAATCTTCGCGACAACTGGCCCAGTTCGCCGGTGCCAACGACGACGTCTGGTCTACGGTGGGGTGCCATCCGCATGAAGCCGCAAATTTTGACGGTGATCTAGAGCGCTTCAGGGAATTGGCCACGGCCAGCAAGGTATGTGCGATCGGCGAGATCGGGCTGGACTATTATTATGAACATTCGGACCGGCAAGCGCAGAAACAGGTATTTGACCGGTTTTTGCGTCTGGCCGCTGAGCTTGATCTGCCCGCGGTCGTCCATTGCCGGGATGCCTATGAGGATTGTCTGGAAATTCTGGAGCGTGATCTACAGCCGAGGCAGTCTCTGGAAATTCACAGCTTCACGGGGCCCGCTAAATTCATTGGCGAATTTCTGGATCTGGGAGCGTATATTTCATTTAACGGGATAGTTACTTTTAAAAAGGCCGAAAATGTCAGAGAAGCTCTCGACGCAGTTCCCCTCGATCGGTTGCTGTTGGAAACAGATGCTCCCTACCTGGCACCGGTCCCGCATCGCGGTCACCCCAACCAGCCGGCTTATCTGCCCCATATCGCTGAAACTATCGCCAAACGTAAGGGGGTTGAAACTGCCGAGGTTGCCGAGCGCACAACCGGCAATGCCCGTGAGTTTTTCAAGATTTTGCAAAATTTTGCCTCTGCAGTATAATTAACGTACAGTTCTAAAAAGTTTATTTGAATGTGTCTAAACCGTAAAAATCTCGAAACAAAAATAAAGGAGGGTGTTGTATGGCTTCCCTGAATAAAGTGCTTTTGATGGGCAATCTGACGCGTGATCCGGAGCTGAAATATACCCAGGGCGGGACGGCAATTTGTAAACTCGGGTTGGCTGTCAACCGTCGATATCAGACAAGTCAGGGAGAAGATCGCGAAGAAACATGTTTCGTTGACATCGATGCCTTCGGGCGTCAGGCGGAGCTGTGTGACCGTTATCTGCGGAAGGGGGCACCTGCTTTTGTCGAAGGCCGACTGAGGCTGGACCAATGGGAAGACCGTAACACTGGACAGAGCCGGAGCAAGTTGAAGGTTAATGCCCAGCGAGTCCAATTCCTGGGGTCACCCGGTTCAGGTTCCACCTTTGAAGACAATCAGCCGCCGCAGTCACAGTCGCGCGAACAACAATCGCAGCAGCAACCTCCACAGCAACAGTCAGCGCCGCCACCGCCCGCCCCCGAACCGCAATCCGAGACGGACGATTCCGGCATTGACGACCAGATCCCCTTTTAACCTGTTAACCTGAATATGTGTGTGAGTATTTGAGTATGTGGGGTGTGGGCGTGTGAGGGGCTGGATGAGCGTAGTTAAGCATTTTCACCCTTTAGGAAATCCATGATAAAATCCCAAATCATTAAAGGAGTTCTCAAGAGCGGAAAGACGTTCCCGTCTCCTGACGTTGAATGTTGGCTACCGGAAAACAAACATAGAGGAATCGGTCTCGTGATT
>JAWOEV010000146.1:0-11528 GCA_046482565.1 Lentisphaeria bacterium
AAGTGATTTATCAGGCGCCGGTTGCCGCCGTTGCGCTCAGCGACAATTGGCAGACTGGTAAATCACTTACTGATCGGCAGTTTTGCCGCTGCGCTTGTGACTATTCCCCTTGCTATGGCAGTATTTGCGGTGGTTTACTGACTCTAATTTCCCGCCATTGCAGTTCAGGCTTCGGGTGATTGATAATTTTATAATAATCCCGGCCTGCATGCAAAAGAAGCGCCTAAGGCCAATTTGCCTTACTTTAATCTTGCGCTGTACGAGGCTTGCTTAGAGCTTGTGCAAACGGTATATTGAAAGCGCAAACTTACGCCGCATTAGCTGTCAAAGCCAACTTTATTTTTCCAGCGGAATCAGTGTATTAAAATGGAAATGCCCAGCCTCAGACAAGTCATGGACCAGCGACAGTCCCTGCGCCAGGAGCAAATCATGGCTCCGCAGCAGATTCAGTCACTGGAAATCCTCATGGCGCCTATTCAGGAACTGGAGCAGAAAATAAGTGAAGAAATGATTGAAAACCCGACGCTTGAGATGCTGGAAATGGGCACTGAGCGCTTGGTGGGAAACCCGGTCGAAGACGAAGGTGGCAGTGAGAGTGAAGCATACGGCGATGACTCGGTGACCGATAAAAACGAAACGCTTGACAACCTCCTGAAGCTGGATCAAATCTGGGAAGATCGGATGTCGGCCCCGTCGCATTCCCGGCGGTCATACTCCTCTGAGGACGAAGAACAGCGCCAGCATTGCTTCGATTCGCTGGTTTCAGAACAGTCTTTGCAGGATTATTTGATGGAACAACTGCGCCAGACCGAGGCGCTCGATGATGAGATGCAGCGTGTTTGCGAGGAAATAATCGGCAGTATAGACGATAGCGGTTATTTACGCTCGCATTTGGCGGATATTGCCACCGCCTGCCAGGCTACCGACATTGCCAAGGTTAAGCAGGCGCTTGACATCATAAAATCGTTTGATCCCCCAGGGATCGGTGCGGCCGATTTGCGGGAATGTCTATTGTTGCAGCTCAAGCGTAGCGGGCGCGAGAAAACGCTTGAATACCAAGTTGTGGATAAGCATCTTGAGGATGTCGGCAGGAACAGGTTGCGGGAAATAACCCGTAAACTTAATACTTCAATGAGTGAGCTCCGGGAAAGTCTGGAACGCATTAAGAAGCTGTACCCCCACCCCGGTAGTCTCGTCATGCCGACCCCCAATACCAACTTTGTACTGCCCGAGGTTTACGTGTTCAAGAATGAACATGGCGAATGGCAGGTTCAGAGTAACAATGACCGTCTGCCCCGATTGCGTATTTCGCCTTATTATCTGAAGCTGTTGAAAGAAGAAGGAACCAGTAATCAGGTTAAGTCATATATTCGTCAGAAAATTGCTGACAGCAAGCTTCTCCTGCGGGCTCTTACGCAGCGGGAGTCGACAATTGTCCGCATTGCTCGTAACTTGCTGGAAAAGCAACGCGGTTTTTTCGAGGGGGGCGTCAGCAACATGAAGCCGCTGACCATGAGCGAAGTGGCCGCAGATCTGGAGGTCCACGAGACCACGGTTAGCCGGGCAATTGCGAACAAATATATGATGACCCCGCACGGCTTGTTTCCTTTCCGTCATTTTTTCTCGACCGGTTACACCACCGGGGGGGGAGAAGAAGTTTCCAGCCATGTGGTCAAGCAGAAACTCCGTGAGCTGGTCAACTCTGAGGACAAACGGAAGCCGCTGTCCGACAATAAGCTTGCCGAAATGCTCAAGCAAGAGGGTTTTGATGTGGCCCGTCGTACGGTTGCCAAGTACCGGGAGGAACTGGATATCATGTCTTCTAATATGCGACGGAGCTATGCCTGACGAAGTAAACACATAGGTGGTCTCTCGTCTGTAGAGAGCCCGGCGGGCTTGGAAGTCCGTTTTACAAGGCGCCAGGATTAATCATTCAACATTTTTATAGATTTCCCGGAAGACCAAAAATATTTGGGCTGGAGCAACGATGTACATGCTGGTTTTTTATACTCCGGTTGATTATACGGAGAGGGTTAAAGAAGTGGTTTTTGCGGCTGGCGGCGGTCGGATTGGCAATTATGATAGTTGCTGTTGGCAGACAACCGGACAGGGGCAGTTTCGGCCGCTGGAGGGTGGCAATCCCTTTATCGGGGAGACTGGTAGCGTGGAGAAGGTGCAGGAAACACGCATTGAGATGGTTTGTGCTGATACTTGCCTGGAGCCTGTACTCAAGGCGTTGGTTGCCTCACATCCTTATGAAACTCCCGCTTACGCTTACTGGCCGATCAATCCTCAAGGTGGCTCGTGACAGTCCGCCGTCGCAAACCAGCATTCTGGCAGAGCCGTGAGTGGCGCTTATTATGGCCTTTCTACTTGGAAGGCGGCGTCAGCACGATATTCTATGTTTTTGTTCCTTTTCTAGTGTTGTATTTCCGATCGCTCGGGATGAACGCCTCGGAAATTGGTTTTTTGATGTCGGCGTGGCCGTTGTCGGCCTTATTATTGGAAGTGCCGACGGGCGCGATAGCCGATTTATGGGGGCGCAAGATATCTGTATTGCTTGGTTATTGTGCGGAAGGCATATTTGCCGCTTTGTTGTTTTTTTTCGATTCGGATGCGGCTGTTTACATATTGTTTTTCCTGATCGGTAGCGCTCGTACTTTGGCGTCCGGTGCCCAGGAGGCTTGGGCGGTGGATTTGCTGAGTGAAGAGGAGGAAGGGTGCGGGGATTTGCGTTCGCGTTACTTCTCGCGCTACCATAGTCTGTTCAACCTAGCCTTTGTTCTTTCCGGGCTGGCCGGTGCCGGCTGTGTTTACTTTTGGAATCTCCGCGCGATTTGGCTGGTTACGGCTTTCAGCTACTTTCTGTCGGCCGGATTTTTGGCCTTTGCGCGGGAGAATTTTGAACCGGCTCGTGCCACCTTTCGTGGCGCCCTCAAGGGGGTTTGGCGTCAAACCGTGCAGACGGCGGGCTTTGCCAGGCGTAATCATACGGTGGCGCTTATTTACAGCATAAGTTTTTTGATTGCCATGTCCGGTATTTTCCGTAGCATGATTACGTGGACGCCGTTCCTAGAGAGTTACGGGTTTCCGGAAGAAGGTTTTGGCTATTTATGGTCCGCCATGAACGTATTCGGAATAGTAGCACCGCTTTTGGCTTATCGGATGGTGCGCCATACGCGACTGCGTATCGCCTTGATTTGGTTGTCAGTAATCACCTTAATCTACGGCTTTTTCATATTGGCCACCGGGTCTATGGTAATGCTGTTGGGTTTGATTCTGGTCAGCGCCTTTATCTTTGATTTTCGGATGCCGATTACGCGGGTGTTTTTCCATCGGTTTATTCCCACCCGGATCAGGTCCACCTCCGGCAGTTTCGAGCAGATGCTGAACTCCGGAGCCCGCTTGGTCAGTTTTCCGTTGGTCGGGGTTCTCATTGACACAATCGGCGCGCGCTATACCGTTTTTATTTCCACTCTGTTCATGGTGCCGGTTATCGGGTTGTATTTAAAGATTCGGGAATAACTGATTGCTGAGAAGGTTAGGGTTTGAAAATATGGAACCGCCAAAGCTCATGCATTATTAAGATTGACAAAATATGCCTCGAAATTCTACAACTGAAACCGACTTTTTGGTGTTGCGTAAGACCGATTATTCGGAAACCAGCCTGATCATAGCGGGCGTGACGCCCGATCAGGGGCAATTACATTTCCTGGGGCGCGGGGCTCGCCGCCTCGGCGGGAAATCCTTCCCGGTGGCGGATCTATTTCGAGTCCTGCGGCTAATATACAGACCTGGCAAATCGGATCTATACACTTGGCAGAATGCAGAAGTGGTGCGTGATTTTAGTTCACTGGCAACGGATATCAATGCCTACAATGCAGCGTGCTGGCTGGCCGGTTTTACCCTCAGAAATACGGCTGGCGATCACCCGATGCCAGGTTTTTACGGGGCGCTTTTACTGGCCCTCGAACGTTTGCAAAAGGCGGCCGCCCATCACGGGGAAGTTGAAAAATACACCATGCTAATCCCGGTTGCTTGTGTTTTGATGGTGTACCTGGATGAAAACGGCTTGCTGCCTGATTACCGCGACAAGCCCGACCAAAGAAAAAGGCGTGATGCATTGCTTGCGGCTGGCGAGGGCAAAGGTGAGATTCCAAGGGTATCTTCGTTGACTTGGAAAAAACTGTTTAACTGGCAGAAGCGTATCCTTGAGTGGAACGAATGTGCGCTGCCACCAACCGGTTTGCTACTGCATGAGCGGGAGGGCAGACCATGACGCAACGGCACCTTGCCTGGCTGTCAGCCAATGCTTCTTATTCGCACAGTTCGTTTGCGCTCGCCTCGATCCATGCCGCCACTCGCGAAGGATGTCCGGAATGGGATTGGAGCGAGGTAAGGGCGACACTCAACGACAGCGAATGGGGTATCCTTAAACGACTGGTAAAGGTCGAGCCGGACCTTGTCGCTGCCACTGTTTATCTTTTCAATCGAGATTTGGTACTAGCTGTGCTTGAACGATTGAAGGCGGTCCGCCCGCATACGCAGATTATTCTCGGCGGCCCGGAGTTTCTCGGGGACAATCGCGAGTTTTTGCGTGAGAACCCGCTCGTTGATGCGGTTGTTCGCGGAGAGGCTGATATTGCATTCGGTAAGTTTCTGCAGGTTTGGAACGATCCTTCTAAATGGGGCCGGATAGAAGGTATATGTTGGCTGGACACCCGGGGGGAATATCATGACAAGGGCCTGGCTCTCGTCGCCGAAGAACAATTGGAACGGATGCGGAGTCCGCTGACAAGTCGTTTTTATGATACAGCCAAGCCGTTTGTCAGCTTGGAAACAGCTCGCGGCTGTCCCTCTCAGTGTGCGTTTTGCACAAGCTGCCGTCTTGGCGTGCCCCGCTATCTTCCTGTTTACCGTACAGCCCAAGATCTCAACCGGCTCCAGCAAGCGGGAGTGCGCGAGGTTAGAATCCTGGACCGGACTTTTAACCTTCCGGTACAGCGGTGCCTGGAATTACTGGCGCTTATGGAGCCTTACGCAGAAGCCGATATGCGGTTTCATGTAGAACTGAACCCCGCGGCACTCACCGATCAAATTTTGGAGGGGTTGAAAAAATTTCCAGCTGGCAAGCTTCATATTGAAGCCGGCCTGCAAACTGGGACTGGAGAGTCTCTTGCGGCAATTTCGCGGACGTTTGATGCAGAACGCACTTGGCAAGGCTTGGAAAATCTGTGTGCGATCGAATCGCTGGATCTGCATGTTGATCTTATCGCCGGTTTGCCGCATGTTGCCCTGGCTGATATTTACCGGGATTTGCAGCGTTTGGTTAAAATGTGTCCGGCCGAAATTCAGCTTGAATTGTTGAAGTTGCTGCCGGGCACACCGCTACGCAGTAATGCGGCTGAGTACGGTTTACGGTTTAGTCCTTCCCCGCCGTATGAGATATTGGCCACACCCACCATGAGTTTCGCGGAGCTTAACGAGGCCCGGTTATTGTCCCGGGCCACCGATCTTTTTTATAATGATCCCGCCCTTCAATCGGCAACCCGGAAAGGGATTTTACAAGATTCAGATTTTTTGCGATCGAGCCCGCATCTGGCGGTAGATGAGAACGACGAGCCGGTTCCTGTAAGCCGTAAGCGGCGCTTTCAACTGCTGCATACTAATTGTGAACACCTGCCGGATGTGCAATGTGAACTGGAATACTCCTGGATGCGCGAAGGGATGGGGGTCAGCCACGGTTTAGTGTCAGCAAACCTGTGGAAAACAAATATACCGACTGGCGCTGTATGCATCGCCGGTGATGCAACCGTGCCGGCCCGCCCCTGTCGTATCTGGCACTGCAAAATTGCCGCCAGTGATTACTGGTTTGTCTATACCCGTGAACGCCAACAGAAAAAAACCGTGGCCGTATTCCGATTCAGATGATGTGGATTGAAATCGGCCTGCAGCTCTAACGCGGTCTGTTCTAGCCCGAACATTGCATGAAAAGCAAATCTGCGACACGCTTGATTCGTGCAGTAACCGGGTTATCCCGGTCACAGCGTAACCCCATCCTTGAAGATAGCGATTTCACGGTAGTTGTTGATTTCATTCTTAGTCTGTTTACCGCTTGCGATGTCGAGTATATCATCACAGAAGGTGTCACAGATGGTGTCGATTGCCTTGCCCTCGGCAATGGCTCCGGCATTGAAATCAATCCAGTTCTTTTTCCGCATTGCCAAGTTGCTGTTTGAGCTGATCTTGACGGTTGGTACCGGTGCGCCGAGGGGCGTGCCGCGGCCGGTGGTGAAGAGAATAAGGGTTGCCCCGGCGGCCGTCATGGCGGTGGTGGAGACAATGTCATTGCCGGGGCCGTTAAGCAGTACCAGGCCCGGTTTTGCCGCCCTTCCGCCGTAGGGGATAACATCCTCTACCGTGGCGCGTCCACCTTTTTGAATGCACCCCAGAGACTTATCCTCAAGGGTGCTAATCCCCCCCTTTTTATTACCCGGAGAGGGGTTTTCATAAACTGTTTGGCCATAGCGTTTAAAGTAGGCTTTGAAGTCGTTAATCAGATTGACCGTCTTTTCAAAGATCTCACGCGAACGGCAGCGGTTCATCAGAATGGTCTCGGCCCCGAACATCTCAGGCACCTCGGTGAGTATGGAGGTGCCACCGGCGGCAACCACTCGGTCGGTGAAGCATCCCACCAGCGGGTTGGCCGTCGTGCCGGAAAGACCGTCAGAGGCGCCGCACTTCATTCCGACGACGAGCTTTGAGCCGGGACAGGCTGTCCGCCTGTCCCCTTCCGCGGCCTCGACCAGCTTTTCAAGGAGGGCCATGCCGACCTCCATTTCGTCCTCCACTTCTTGGGTAACCAGAAACTTGACCCGCTTTGAATTAAACTCTCCGAGGGCCTCTTTGAAGTCAGATACGCTGTTGTTCTCACATCCCAGTCCGAGCACCAGAATCCCCCCGGCGTTGGGGTGTTTCACCAGTCCGAGGAGGATTTCTTTTGTTGCCTCATGGTCGTCGCCGAGCTGGGAACAGCCGTGGGGGTGGGCGAAGTTGAAGATGCCATCTGTGCGCTTGCTGAACCGTTTATTCGCCTCTTGCGCTAGCCGTTCCGAGGTGCGGTTGATACAACCGACGGTGTTGATGATCCAGATCTCATTCCGGGTCCCGACCCGTCCGTCCGCCCGGGCGTAGCCCATGAAGGTGGCGCCCTCCAAGCCGGAAGCCGGAGGCACGGGGAGGGTTGAAGGGGTGTACTCGTATTCAGCAGACTCGGAGAGGGTCGTCGCCGTATTGTGGGTATGGACATGTTTACCCGCGGCAATATTCTGCGTTGCCCGGCCGATGGGGAAACCGTACTTGATGACCGCTTTTCCGGCGGGGATGAAACGTATCGCCACCTTATGTCCCGCCGGGACGGCTTCAGTGAGTGCTGTGCCGTCGATTACCTCACCTGGTTTGAGAGCTTCCAGAGCTACGACCACGTTGTCTTTGTTTGAGATTCTTATCCATCTATTCATCACTCTTCTCCGCAAGGCGCCCGATAACCGGTTCGACACCTTTTGAAAGCATTTCATTCAAGAAACGTCCGGTCGCTTCGGTTAGACCCTGCACTTCGCGGAGGTCTTTCCCCCAGAAATCTTTTTTGGCGAGGACCTTTCGGGTTAGGGCGGTGCAGCCGGCCTCACTGATTTCCGCTTGCTCTTGCCAGAGCGCATAGAACCAGTCCAGCACCTCGGGGCTGTCCTGGATATCATAGATGGCACCATCGACCTCTCGTGTTCCTTTGAGGGAAGTTTCGCATCGCTCCCGGCCTCTGTAGAAGAGTATGAGGGCCGCGAGGGAGAAGGTGAGGCTCTCCGGCAGTTTGCCGAAGCGGCTCCGGTATTCAAGGAGCGACGGCATAACCCGGGTTTTCCACTTCGAGACAGAGTTTAGTGAGATACTGAGGAGGAGGTGCCTGAGAAAGGGATTGCTGAACCTTTCGAGAACTGCTTCGCCAAATTCGGTAAGCTCTTCCTGCGGCAGGTCGAGGGTGGGGATAATTTCCTCAAATATGCCCCGCCGGAGATACGCTGAGACGGTCGGGTTCTCCATGCACTCCCTGACCGTAGTCAGGCCCTGGAGGTGGGCAGCGAGAACCGTCATGGTATGTGCACCGTTCAGAATACGCACCTTGCGGGTTTTGTAGGGCGAAATGTCACCACACCACTTTACGTTGAATCCGGCGCTGATGAGAGGGAACTCCTCTTCATATTTTTTCGGTCCCTCTATCGCGAGGAAGTGAAAGAGTTCGCCTGTATCGATCATGGAATCGGTGTAACCGAGTTCACGGCAGATTTTATCTGCCTCCTCTTCCGGATAGCCGCTGACAATCCGGTCGACGAGGGTGTTGAAGTAGATATTGGCGTCATTCAGCCAGGAGCGAAAAGAGTTGTCGCCCGGGTACCAGCGGCCTGCTAGGGTCATCAGGATCTCTTTAAGGGTGTCACCGTTGTGGTCAATCAGTTCACAGGGAAAGATAAGAAAGCCCCTGGCCGTATCTCCGTCACAGGTTTCGTAACGGTGCCGCATCAGGCGCAGAAGTTTACCGGGAAATGATGAAGGCGGCATGTCGGAGGGCGTGTCTTCGGTGTGAAGTACAATGCCGGCTTCGGTCGTATTTGAAATAATGATCCGTAGATCAGGGTTCTCCGCTTCTCTGAGAACTTGGTCAAATTGCGACTTGGCACTGAGCCCCCCGGCGACTGCGCCCACAATGGTTTTAACGACCGTAGCCTGGCCGTTTTCAATACCGCGCAGGATGAGAGTATAGCGGTTATCCTGGGCTGCCAAAAGATTAACCGCATTGCGGGATACCGACTGAACTATCCTGATCCGTCCGTTGAAACGTCCCTGACGGTTCATCTCGTCGATCATCCAGTCCATGAAGCCTCGGAGAAAGTTCCCCGTTCCGAACTGAAGAACCTTAACCGGCAAATCGTCGGCACAAGGCTCTCCGAATTCTTCAGCTACTGCATTATTGAGCTTTTTCATTTTATTTTATATTCTTGTGGTAAAAAATTGCTTTCAAGCAACTCAGATTATAAATTCTTCGCGCCGAACCCGAGTTTCTGCGAAAATCGGGTCATAGCGAATACAGGCCGTCGTCATAGGTTGGGCTGCTGCTCATTCCCCCGGGTGCGGGTTCGTCTTCATCGCCTAAGACTTCACCCATTTCTTCCTCGATTTTTTCGGGATCCTCACCGCTTTCCAGGCGCCGCACGGCTTCTTCCATTTCCGCATCCATTTCTTCGCCGGTAATGTCACTCATACGCCGCATCAGGCCACCCAATTGGCGCGGATCATTTTCATCAATGTTTTCGGCCTCGTGCATGAGTTTATTCATTTCGCGTTCAACCCGGGGATCATCAAGGTTGTCATCGGCACCTTCTCCACCGCCGGAGTCTTCCGATTTAGGGATTGCCCCGCTAACTGAAAATGCCGACATTCGGCGTTTTAAATCTGTGGCGCCGCATTTTGGGCAGGTTGGTTTTTTTTGCTGTGTTTCTTCATAGCTTTTAGCCATGAAACTGAATACGCGGTTGCAGTGTTTACAGAGATATTCGTATATTGGCATGGTGATCCTTACTCCATTGATTAGTAAAAACTATCCAATTTTACTGAGATTACCAACATTATCAGATTGAATTTTGCCCGAAATAACCATATTGCAAATATAGGTTATTGCAGGACTTTGTCATCATAGGGGCGACGTTGGTAATAGCGCTTGGCGTGCTCGACTATCAGGGCATGAAATTCCTGGTACACGATCAGGTCAGATGGAAGATGTTCGATACAAAAGGCTTTAAGTTGTTCGTATGATCTGTCATCCGAAACCAGCCCGAGGTGCGTGAAGATCCGGCGGGTATATGCATCAACCACCATTTCTATTTGCTTATAAGCGTAAAGTCGCATGCTGTCGGCGGTTTCCGGTCCGATCCCCCATACCTGCAGTAATTCGTTTCGGGTGGGCACTGCCCCGTTCAGACTGAGATAAAAACGACTGAATTCACGGAGCTTGCGGGCTTTTACATTGTAGTAACCTGAAGGTCGGATTGCCCGGCGCAGTGTTGCTTCGGGCAGCCCGAGCAGGGACTGAGGGATGAGTGCCTCATGGCCGGCCAGGTTTATCAGGGCTTGTTCGACATTGGGCCAAGCTGTATTCTGGGTAAGGATCGCCCCGATGCAGATTTCAAAACGTTCGAAATCATTACGCGGAAATGAGTAATCAGCCGGATGGTAACCCTGTACCGCCCCGTTTTTAGTGGGGTTAATTCTGTTCAAGCTGATGAGTGGCCACCATCCCTGGGGGCCGTATTCATGCAACAGTTTATGATATATGGTTTTAAGGTTCATAAGCGGCTTAAGATAGTTGCCTTTAGATCATTCCGCCTCAAGAGCAAGCCAGCTGTGGACGAGGCGGACTTCATCAAAAGTGACTGCCTCGTCGAAAGCTTCAACCACCGGGGTAAGTTTTTCAAAACCGGTTTGCTTGAAGATCTCGACTATTTTCCGGCGGGTATCCGGGGCAACAAAGCGGTCGATATCAATGGGCGTGCCTTCCGATATTATGCGGTTCAGGTGGCTCATGACTGTTGACGGGGTGATATCGCGGGCTTTGCCATAAATTTTCAGGCGGTCATGGGCAAACCTGCGGATACGTTTTGTATTGGCTCCGGCCACAACGTCAACGATATGCCCAATCCCGAAACGCTCCCCGGTACGAGCCAGTGCGGACAGGAATATGCGGGCGTCGGTCGTGGTGTCTTCGGTTTCTACATTGCCGTCGCATATATCACAGGTATCGCATGATTCATGCTGGTAATTTTCGCTTCCCTTTCTCGCAGACACGACAAACTCCTCTTTTTCTTTTATATGCACTAATCGGGTTCAACATGAAAGTTTCACAACCTCCTGTTACCAAGTTATCCCGCACCCGAGGAAATAGGCGGCCAGGCGGCTGTCGAGGGCGGTTCCGCTGCGGGATTCCCGCCGGAGGAAGTCCAGCACCTCTTCGCGTTTTTTCAGTACGACTTCAATATCTTCACCATCTTCGCATTCCTGAACGGGGTCAGCTTTTGCCGTTGTCTCAAACTGGTGTGATGCGCAGCTTGAGTTTGTATGTTCCCGGTTTGACGCGGTATTTTTCCAGAGTATCGGGGCCGCAGCTGGCAGTGCCGACGCCGCGCTGGGCGGCATCAATCAGCAGGGTACATTCCCTGTTCGGCGTCATTTCCCATGGATGATAGGCCTGGGTCATTTGTTCCGGCGTGAAGTGGAGGGCTGAGAACCCGAACAGTTCCTGTCCCTCAATGCACAATCCGTTTTTGCCGCTTTGGTCAGTGATGGTAAACCAGCGCACCTCTTCTTTATTGCCGCACTCCTGCGGGACAACATACGGACCTAATTGCTCGGTGACCGTGCTTTCAAAGCGCCCGATGCGGCAACCGGCTTTACGGTCCGCGTAATTTTCGTGAGGGCCGCGC
>JAWOEV010000192.1:0-9486 GCA_046482565.1 Lentisphaeria bacterium
GGCGCGAGACCTTTTCGCATGGCGTCCTACTAACCCGACGGCAACGACCATTCAGCGCTTGAGCCGCCGCCTCCCCCCCCGGCATCGGTATCGGTATCAGGCTCAGACTCAGGTTCGGGCTCGGGTTCAGGTTCAGGTTCAGGTTCGGGTTCAGACATCAACGCGGAGGGCGGCTTAATTTTGAGGCGGACTTTCTCAAGCGCCACAGTTGTCGAGAATTGCGGTGTCAACTCCGCCGTAGAGGTTTGTTCCAAGGCAACTGCTTCATAAAGCATCCGAACCGTCTTCCCGGCCGTGCCGGCGCTCTCTACCTGCCAAAGTCGCGGGTCAAAGACCGCATCGCCCTCGGCTAACCCCTCGCATCTTACATTGTTACCCTGCACAACTAATTCATAGTCATACTTACCTATGCTCATGCCCTGGCTGAGAGCCACATCTAAAATCACAAACATTTTACCCTCAGCAGGCTTACGTTGTTTTTCGGCTAACCCCGCCGGTTCGTCAGGGGAAAGACTGTCAGACTCAAGAAGAGTCTCGAGGCTGAGCCATTTTACCGGTTCCAAAGTGGTCGTAATTCTGCCAATCTTACCGGCGTGAATTTCTTTATCCGGAAAGGTGGTTTCCGTTTTCCCCTCCGCGGAATAACTTGGCCGAACTGCATTGATCATGAAAAAGACGACTAATACAATAAAAGCACAGTCCATATGCCTTTTCACCAAACGCTTAGCTGTTTTTCCCTTATCCATCAACAAAATTTCTCCTTTCTACAATTTATCCGCCTGACCTGCCTCCGTGCGGATACGGTTTAGCCCGGTTATTGCGCGAAACAACAGTGTCGCAGATTTGGTTTTTTTTTCCGGGGTAGCGGACTTAGCCAGCACGAAAAGGCGTCTTTATTCTGTCGCCAGAGCCTGTTTCTGGATGCTAATCAAGTCGCTGATGCCCTTATCTGCAAGCGCCATCATATTGTCCATCTGTTGGCGGCTGAAGGGATGGCCTTCGGCAGTTCCCTGCACCTCGACCAGCTTGCCGCTCTCGGTCATTACCACATTCATATCGACGTCAGCAGCAGAATCCTCAGAATATTCCAAGTCAAGCAACTCCTCACCGTTCAACATACCGACACTGACCGCGGCAATGTGTTCTTTGAACGGCCAGTTGGTAATTTCTCCAGCCGTAAATAATTTCTTGAGAGCCAGTTGCGTAGCAACAGAGGCCCCGACAATCGAGGCACAGCGAGTACCGCCGTCGGCATCTATGACATCACAATCAATCTGCAGAGTGCGGGACCCCAACTTTTCCAGGTCAACCACGCAGCGCATACAGCGGCCGATCAAGCGTTGTATTTCCTGAGTACGGCCTGAAGGTCCGCCGCGACTGGATTCGCGCCTTCCCCGGTCAGAGGTGGCGCTGGGTAGCATCTGGTACTCAGCAGTAAGCCAGCCACCGGAAACTTTTTGCGCCCGCATCCAGCCGGGAACCTTGTCGAGCAAGGACGCAGCGCAAATAACTCGTGTCCGGCCGGCTTCCACTAACACTGACCCGGCCGGATGCAGCTGAAAATCAGGCGTGATTTTAAAAGAACGAATTTGCTCTGCTTTCCGGCCGTTATTCCTTGCCATACTGTAAAACTCTCCCGATTATGCTATGTTCAGGGTTTATAATTAGATTTAGATAATCCCAGATTCGTGAATTTGAATTTGATATGTACAGTAATGCGTATTTCTGAAAAAATAAAGTTCAGTGTCATTTTAGGGCTCGCGCTCATGCTTGCCGCCGGATGCCGGCAAGCGGAAGAACCGCCCGCCTACAACCGCCTGCGAATGCAGATCATTGCCGACCTCTTCGAGGCTCTGCAGAACGAAAATGCGCAAGCAGCACTCAACAGCGCTGACCGTCTCGAAGCGATGGGCGCCGACACCCCGTTTCTGACCCTAGTCAAAGCCCGTGAAGAAGCCCGGTTCGAGGCCCTGAAAGTCAATTCCCTTTTGCTACAGGCAAAGCCTGATCAGGCCCGTGAATTTATGGCGGATCATGACCAGCTTTCCCAATTTGCCCCGGATAGAGAAGACCGGATGACGGAGGCTGTCAAGGCCGTTAAAGCACTGCAGGATTACCTTGAACAACAGCCTTACCCGCAGCCGGCAAAGGCCCTGAAAGAACTGCAGCACCTGGAAAATGAATACCAAATCCTGGCGGCGGTGGAACAATTCACCGAATGGCGGAGTCAACAAAGGCAGAGATTAGTTAGTTTGGAAGCCGATGCGATCACGAAGCACATGGCCTCGTCGTTCTCGGACTCGAATGCCCAAAAACCCGAGACCGGACGGACAGCACTTATTTCAAGGCTTGTGAATTTCACCGAACAATATCCTGATCATGAGCTTGCCGAGGCTTACAAGTACCTGCAGGGCAATGATCAAAAGTTCCAAAAGTTTTTGCGGAAAAATAATAAAAACGACGAAGTCCGTTCTATCCTTTCCGCCTTGATCGGATTCCAGTGGAATGACCTTCCCGAAGCTAAAATCACCGCCGCTTATAACTATATGAAAAATATGAAGTGTTCAACCCCGGCCGATTGGCGGACAAAAGCATTGCTGACAGCAGCCAGCGGGGAAGCCGCTGAATCACTGCGCTATGCAAAACGCATGCTACGCTCCGGCGGCGTGCCTGACAATACCTTTGTCAAGTATCTGCTCGATAAAGTCGTTCTCCCTCCGGCCCAGTTTACGGCCCGCCCTTGGCGTACCCCGTTGCCGCAGTTAAACGATTTTCTGGATATCGCAACCCAAATAAAGGAAAGTAATTAAAATGAAAAAGAACCTCTCCCGTGTACTGATAACCACAAGCCTCATAACTGTTTCCGCATTCCTTACTAGTGCAGGTCCCGCCCGGGGACAGCAAACCGATCCGGCGACAACTCCGAACACGGCCGACCGCGCAATTGAAGAAAAGACGGCGGCGGATATCAATAGTGCATTCGATTTCCTTCCCGATGTTGTGGCCGAGTGTAATGATATATCAATCACGGATTCTGATGTCAAAGATGCCCTCCCCCCACAACTGATGATGTATATGGCCAGAGGGAATACTCCACCTCCCGACAGCCTGAAACAAATCGCCCGCCAAACCGTTACGCAACTGATAAACCAAAAATTACTGGAACAGGCCGCCGCCAAAGCGGGCTTTGCCACGGACACCACAGCGGCAGAGAAACAAGTTGAGGCAATTCGGCAGAAGATCGGGGATGAAAAATTCCAGGCAGGCCTCAAGCATCAGAACGTCAGCCGCGAAGAACTGGTCCAAACCTTTGCCGTACGCATGGCCGTCAACAAGTGGATTGAAGCTGATATCATCCCCACAATTGAACCGGGCACTGATCAACTTAAAGAAGCCTACGAAAAACGTAAGGCTGACTTGCGCGAACCTGAAAAGATGGAAGCATCACACATTCTTGTGAAAATTGACGATGGCGCAGATGCGGCAACCATAAAAAAAGCGCGGGCTGAAATTGACGGCTTGGCCGAACAAATCGAAAACGGCACGGATTTCGCCGAACTGGCAAAAGCCAACAGCGACGGGCCCTCGGCCAAAAACGGCGGCAACCTAGGCGAAATAACCCCAGGGGACACCGTTAAACCGTTTAATGACGCAGCTTTCGCACTGCAGGAAGGCGAAGTAAGCAAAGTGGTTAAAACAAGCTATGGTTTTCACATCATTAAAGCCGGCAAAAAGACTCCGGCTCATACACCCGCATTTGACCAAGTAAAGGAAAAGCTCAAACAACAGCTTATCGGCGAGAAAATGAACCAAAAACTCGGAACTGTTATTGAGGAAGCCCGGCAAAAAGCCGATATTCAAGTTTTCCTCGATACCGAGTAAACTTGGCCCGTGCAATGTTCGGGATAGTGGTTTATTTTCATTGTTCGAACATAAAAAAGGGGAAATCTTCACTCCATGATTTGGCACTCAAAGCGCTGTACCGTTATTGCCGTCACTCTCAGCCTCGCGCTGCTCTTCGGCCTTAGCGCTTGTCGAACCTCTGAAAGCGACGAAGAAGAAGATAAATTCAGCGGTCCCGACCAGTCATTTACCTTCAACCGCCGGGCAGAAATGCAGGAACAGGAACAAAAGAAGGCGGAACGCAAAAAAATGGCCAACCTGTTCAAAAAGGCCCGGGACGGCAATACCAGCGCCCAGGTTGAACTGGGACAGCTCTATTTTAATGGTCATGAATTCCTCAAGCAAGATCGGCAGGAGGCGGCCGAGTGGTTCAAGCGCGCCGCTGAAAAAGGCAATCCCAGCGGCCAGTTCAATTATGCGATATGCCTGGATACCGGCCGGGGAGTTGAAAAAGATCCCGAGGCGGCCTTCGAATGGTATCGGAAAGCAGCTGGCGCAGGCGTTCTGCCAGCTCAGCTGAACACCGCTCTGACTTACGAATCAAGAAAAGAGTTCGGGCGGGCGCTGAAATATTACGCTCTGGCCGCGCGCCAAGGACACGTGGACGCTACGCGCACGGTTGCCGAATATTTTGAACAGGGAAAAGGGACTAATAAAAATTTAAAACGAGCGGTTCAATACTATCGACAGGCAGCGGAAGCCGGCGATGCCCGGGCCCAGGTGAAAATGGCCGGGTTTTACCGCTCGGGCACCATCGTCCCGCAGGATTATACCAGAATGTTGAGCTACCTCTGGCTGGCCGCCGGCCAGGGAGATCCGGAAGCATTGGCCAAAATAGGATGGGCTTATCAGTACGGTGTGGGCGTCAACAAAAACGCCAGCGAAGCTTTCAGCTGGTTCGAACGCGCCGCGAAAGGCGGATATGCCCCGGCCCAGGTCGCAGTCGGCAATGCCTGCCTGCAGGGGGATGGAGTAGATAAAGCCCCCCAAAAAGCGCTCAAATGGTTTCGACAGGCCGCCAAACAGCAAAACGCCAGCGCCATGTTCAGCCTAGGAGCAGCCTACAGCCTGGGGAATGGCGTTGAACGCGATCCGGTAAAAGCCTTCGAATGGTTTAAGAAAGCGGCGGGGGAAAAGCACCCGGAGGCCATGTACAATTTGGGGCACTTCTACAAACAGGGCATTGGCACCGCACAGGACCCGCAAAAGGCCGTTAAATGGTTCCGCCGCGCTAGTGCCTTTGATGACCCGCGCGCCCTCTATGCCCTCGGAAAAGCTTACTTGCAGGGCGAAGGCATCCCCGAAAACAAGACTAAAGCTGGTTTTTACCTGCGTAAAGCCGCCAAGCTGGGGGCAGACGAAGCACTGCAGCTACTTAAAGAAGAATTCTAGTGTACAGCACACTTTTCCCCGCACTCAAGCAGTATGTCTATGAAATCTTGACCGCCGTGCCGCATTGCCACGGCTGGGATCATACCGTCAGGGTCTGGAAGAACGCGCGGCATATTGCCAGGGTCGAACAAGCCGACAGCGCGGTTGTCGAATACGCCGCCCTGCTTCATGACATAGGTCGAGCCGCGGAGTTTGAAAACCCCGGCAATACATGCCACGCCCAAATCGGCGCCACGAAAATTCCCTCGATACTCACCGAAATCGGCATTTCCAACCCTGATTTCATCGAGCACGTTACCCAGTGCGTTTTAACGCACCGATACCGGAAACGCCAACAGCACACCCCCCAAACTCTTGAAGCCAAAATCGTCTTCGATGCCGACAAACTGGATTCAATGGGCGCCATCGGCCTGGGCAGAGCCTTTCACTTCGCCGGCCGCATCGGTGCCAAGGTCCATAACACCGCAGAGGCGGCCCTGGCCTCAGAAAGTCACAGCCCGGACGACACCGCTTACCGCGAATACCTCGTCAAACTTCGCTATATCCATGAAAACATGCTCACCGAGGAAGGAAAAAAGATGGCCGAAGCCCGCTGTCATTTCATGGAAGAATTTTTCGCAGAACTGAACCGCGAAACCCAGCAGACTGACTTTTGACCAATGCCAAAGATCACCAACAACTACCCCTCCGCCACGGCCGACGCACAAGCCAGCCTTTTTTCATGGCTGATAGTCAGATGAATCCGCCTGATCCCCAGCTTGGCGGCGGTTTCCGAAGCCGCCCCACTCAGTTGCACCGACGGCTGCCCGGACGGCCATCGCACAATTTCAATATCTTTCCAGCCGCACGCCGCACCGATACCGGTCCCGAAAGTTTTAGCCACCGCCTCTTTGGCGGACCAGCGCCCGGCATAATACGAGGCCGCCGCCGCTTCGCTTTCCGGCGCCCGCGCCCGCTCGCTATCAGTAAATACATGCCGTAAAAATTGTTGCCCCTGACGCCGAATAACGCTGTCAATGCGCTCGACCTCAATCACATCAATCCCAAGTCCAATGATCATAAAACACCCTGTACTTCGTTTTTCTTTTTTTTCAGACCGCAAGAAACTGCAGACTAACCTTCCGTTGCCGCGGGCCGTCGAACTCGCAAAAATAAATACTTTGCCAAGTTCCCAGTATCAGCTTGCCAGCCTCGACCGGCACGGTTAAGCTCGGCCCCATAAGCGATGATTTCATATGGGCGGCACTGTTCCCTTCCATGTGTCGGAAACGAGCATTATCCCACGGAACCAGACGCTCCAGCTCCTTTTGCAAATCGCTTACCACATCCGGGTCCGCATTTTCATTGATAGTCAACCCTGCAGTAGTATGTTGACAGAAAATCAAACAACCCCCTGAAAACCCACCGGGGATTTCCGCGGCAATCTGCCGAGTTATATCAACAAATGCTGTGTGCTCATCGGTTTTTACCGGAATTGTGACCGCCATATTCTACCTCCATCATACTTTAATTAATAAAAATCAGTGTACATTAGCAATTATCTGAATTCGTGATTCCAAAAAAACGGAGACTAAGACTATGAATAAACGCATCCTTTACGCCTTTCTATTGATCGGCATCCTGGTTATTGTCTTGTTATTCAACAGCGGCGATAAAACCACCGTCAACCTGCTGTTCAGCAAGCTAAAACTCATGAGTTCCCTGATCTTTCTCAGCTTCACCGCCGTCGGCGTAATCATCGGCGCCCTAATCAAATAAGTTTAACAATGCAACCCGGGCGGAGTGCAGGACTCGGCGAGTCCGCACCCACTCTCCGCCCGTAGGGGCAGTCTCGCCGAGCCCCCCCTCCCGAAAAACGTACTACGGACTTTCTAGTCCGTAGATTAAAGAACCCGTCCCGAACAACCACCCCACACACTCACCCACCCCCACACAACTCATCGCGCAACCACAATTCCAAAACCAGAATCGCGAACAGCGGATAACTCCGGTCATAGCCATCCATACAATGCTCATCGATCATCCTTCGCAAGGCCGCATCCCGGAATACACCTTGCTCAACCAGCTTCCCGCCCGGCAGTAAATCCCGCACCATTTCCTGCCACCCGTCCCGCAACCAATGCGCAACAGGCACCCCGAAACCCATTTTACCGCGCTCAAACGTCGCGTCCGGCAAATATCCAGTGAACGCCTTCTTCAGAATATGCTTACCGTGTCCCGGCTTCAACTTCCAGTCGGGCGGCAGGCTCAACGCTGAATCCGCCACGGCCGGATCCAGAAACGGGCTTCGCGCCTCCAGACCGTGCGCCATCGACGCCCTGTCCACCTTCACCAAAATATCATTCGGCAGATAAGTCAGCAAATCGACCGCCATTGCGGCCGCCGCCCAATCCCCGCCTTCGAACTCGGCGCTCATCCCCCCCTCACCCAAGCCGTCACCATTGACCTCCGCCATAGCCTCACCGTACATCTCCCGGCGTAAAGCCGCCGGAAACCGCGACAACAGACAGCGGTACGCCTCGCCGCCTTGCTCCTTGTCTAACAGCTCGGTCAGCCGTCGCAGTTTACCCGCAACCGTTCGTTCATTCAACGCCCGCGGCAGCATTTTTCTCAGCCCCCCCTGCACCGTCCGCCGCACCGACCGCGGCAAGCGGCTCCACCGCTTAAGCCAGTGCATGACCCGATAACGATCATACCCCCCGAATAACTCGTCCGCCCCGTCGCCGCTCAAGGCCACCTTGACGTGCCCCCGCGTGAACCGCGACAACAGCGACATCGGCAGCATCGACGCGTCACAGAAAGGTTCCTCAAACTTCCCGACCAGCCACTGCAGATGTTCAGCCTCACCGGGATTAACCTCAAGCGTATGATGTTCGGTACCCAAATACCCCGCAACCCGCTCCGCCTCATGTCGTTCATCATACTTCGCAACCGGAAAACCGATCGAAAACGTCTTAACCGGTTGTGAAGTCAACCGCTGCGCCGCCGCGCAAACCAATCCGCTGTCCATCCCCCCCGACAAAAATACCCCCACCGGAACATCCGCCACCATCCGGCGCTCCACCGCCGCGGTAAACCGTTTCCGAAGCTCATCAGCCGCCCCGCTGAACGTACCGGCGCTCCCCCCCGCCCTGGAAACATCATACCTGGAAATCGGGTCACGGAACGTCGAACGCCGAATCTTCAACCCCGCCGCCGAACTCCATGCCGCCGTATGGCCCGGCGGCAGCTTTTTGATCCCCTTGTAGATGGAGCGCGGCGCGGGAATACACTGATACTCCAGGAAGTCATGAATCGCGGTATAATCCAGATCGGTGTCAACCCAGGGGATTGCCTGCAGCGAACGCGGCCCGCTGGCTATTGCTATCCGGCCCGGTGCCGTTGCGTAAAACAACGGCTTCTGACCAAAACGGTCCCTTGCCGCAAACACCTTATCCGCCTGCAAATCAAATACGGCAAACGCAAACATCCCGTTTACCTCTTCCAGACACCCCTCCCCTTTTTCTTCATAAAGATGCAGCAGCACTTCATTATCACTGCCTGTCCGAAAATGATGCCCCCGCTTCTTAAGCTCTTCCCGCCACGCCCCGAAATCATAGACTTCCCCGTTACAGATCAAGGCCAGCGACTCATCCTCATTCAGAATCGGCTGCCGCCCCCCCGCCGGATCAATAATCGCCAGCCGCCGGTGTTCCAGACCGCAATTGTCCCGCACCAGCCAACCCCGATCATCCGGCCCCCGACAGGCCAAAGGCGCCCCCATTCGTTCCAGTAACCCGGAAGACGGCTTCTCTTGCAAATTAATTATACCGGCAATTCCGCACATACCGATAAAATAACCCCGGCCTCCCGCCGCTTCCAGCTTTCACCCGCACTTGCCCCCCCCACACCCGCATACCCACATACTCCCATACCCCCACACTCCCCGTCATTCCTACTTGATTTACCCTCTTTACAGCATTATTTTAAGCAGGAGAATAGCGGGTTGAATACTTCCCAGCCCGATTTTTGCACGAAGCAACAGTATTGCAGTCAGATTTATCCGCCGAAGCTGCTCGAGCGCAGGCGGATGCAATGTTCGAGCTAGCCGGGTGGTAACTGCATAAACCACCGGGCTGCGCATGCCCGGATCTTGTACTGCGAGCTTTCCAGGCCCATAGCTTTTCAGTAGAATACCCCCCCCATTCAAAA
>JAWOEV010000012.1:0-4210 GCA_046482565.1 Lentisphaeria bacterium
GGCTTCACCGCAGTAGTGCCAGTAGGGGCATTTTCAGCATTTCCCGCTGCGAGTGTCCAAAGACAGCAGAAAGGAATGATGAGTAACGATGGGATGATGTTTCTATAGTAAAGCAATCACATGTTTCCTGGTTTCAAATATTGAACCCGTCTCTGACACGACTATACACTTATAAGCTATTCGAACAAAGCCGACTTAGCTGCGCTTTTTCACATAGGTTCAGCTGCTCCCTGTGACTTATCCAACTCAAACAATTCATGCGCGTGGCGGTTTATCCCCAGGTCATTTTCTACGAGGAGGCGGACGAGTTGTTCGCCGTGCATAAGGCCGACCGGGATGGCGTCGGGACGTTCGGCTTCGGTGCGGGCGCCTTTGCTGAAGTCGCTGGTGGTGATGATCAATCCTTGCTCATGGGTTCCGAGGCTGCCGCGGACCTGTTGCACGGTCGGGGCCTAGACGTTGTTCTTCCAGCGTTTCACTTGAACTGCCATCCGGGTCTTGATGACGTCGCCGACAACCAATGTCCCGCGGACATCTATCCCGCCGTCGCCACTCCGACCGGTCACAGCCACCTCTTCAAACCCGATTGCGGCAAGTAATTCGCCGATGAGCTCTTCGAACTGGTCCGGAGTGAGTTTTCGGATGCGGGCGTGGAGCTTTTTGCGGACATGGCGATTGTGCTGTTCAATCTGGAAGGCCAATCCCCGCCCCATCCATTTCGTTAAACCGACATACCCCTTACCGTGCATCGCGAACCGCGGGTTCTCGCCCCGTTTCTTGCGCCGTTTTGTTTCGGTCAAGAGCTGGGCATACATCGTTGCTTCCGGCGTTTTGCCGGCAGTATTCAGCAACCCGAGCTCGAGCGCCTTTTTAGTGATCTCCCGGTAATGCATCGGTTTCTTATCGCCAAGCTTCCCTAGGACATGTTCCGCGGCATCAGTAAACGACATGGCGTTCCCGGGGGTATTGGGACGGGCGTCATTTTTCTTCTTGCCTGGCGCGACAGTGAATTCCTCAACACCCCATTCCCGCAGAGCAAAGACCCCAGGGGAAGTTCGCTGGAACCGGGACTCCACACCGTTCCGTTTAATATCAGTCGACAGCCGCGCGTTCAACGTCGCCTCCGGCGTTGCCCCGCTGGACTGCCAAAGCCCCTGATCAAGCGCCCGGCGCGTGATCTCACGATAATGCAGAGGCTCTTCCGCCTGCCGCAGAACTTCATATGCCGCGTCAATTACCATTCATCAGATGGTTTTTGTCCGGTTTTTCGAAGTCGATAAAGGCAAAAAGGCGGACTGACCCGGCGGTACGGATTCTCGACATCGTGTTAATCCTGCTGGTTAGCGTATGAATTTATCTCATTCTGCAACTCCTCAAGCGTTTCCAGAACTTGGTCAAAACCCGGGGCATCACCGAACATCATTACCTGCATGCGACGATAATCTTCGCGCAAATTTTTCAGACGATATTCCGGGGGCAAAAGAGTAAGAGTGCCAGGTTTAGCCGCATCATATTCCGCCCATCCACACCGGAAGAAATGCTTTTTATTCTGCACTACTGTCTGCAATAGCCCCAGGTTGTCCAGCGCTTTCTCGCGGAATGAACAACTGCTGAGCATTGCCAAATCGTAATAGTGCCGTGAACAGCGCTCCGGCGCAGAATTGTCTTTCCGGCGATTCGCCTCCTGGTGCAAAATGGTCGCCTTTTCCCAGAATGTCCGTTCCGCAGTCAATGCCGTGACTTCGGTCCCGGGCTTCTCAAACACGTCCGGGAATTGTTCGGCGGCATACGGCTGTATGCTTACCTTTGCCGTAGGCCACTGCTCCCCGCGGCTGCCAAACTCCAGGCGCACTGCCGGTTCTACATATGCGGTTGACGAATCCATTGTGACTGCCGGGGGATAGTTAAACAGCAGCGTCTGGGCATCCTCGTCCCGGTCATCTACTACCACGTTCCACGAGTCATGCCCGCCAAGAACCTCTCTACATGCTCGGGCAAATGTTTCCCGGATATCGTTCCGCACATAATTCGAACAGGCTTCCCTCATAGCTTGAATCATCTTCTCACGTTTCTTATTACTGGTCGCAGCTTCCGGATCATTTTCGCCGCCGAAACCGAATACCGCTCTGTCAATGGTCAAATCAATATCCTCTGAAAACCGCTGGATAATCTTATATACCTTTGACAGCGTCGTGCCGCCCTTGAAAACCAGATAATCACGCAGCAACGGCATACTGAACAACCGTTTCACAGTCCAGCAGACCCAGAAATCTTTTTCAACGATAGTAGGCGCAATCTGCATTTGCCCCGCGGTTCGCTCGAAAAGAACTCGACGATCGTTTGCTGAAAAACGGCTTACAGAATCCATACCCTATGCCTTGTCCATATAACAAATTTTTTTGATGATTTCATATATCCATGAAGTCGCTTCGGTCTTATCGAGCAAACGCCGGCAGTCTGTATCAGATAACTGTTTTCGCAGATACGTTATAATGCGACCGTCAATATTCTCCCGACCAATACCACGCAAGGCCTGAATAACCAACCCCGGCTTACCAGTGTCTAAATTCTTGAGGGCAGTCGGGCGAAACTCAATTGTTCCGTTCTCCAATTGCACAGAACTTCGTTTCCCGTCTGTAAGATAAACAATGCGGGCCGGTACCTGTGTCGTAAGTCCCAAAAGGTTGGCTGCCCAGGATTCTGCAGCTTGTATGCGCCACCCCTTTTTGCGCGCGATGGCATGGGCAACCTGGTCAATATCCGGGGGGGATTGCATATTCAAAGACTTACTGACTCGCGGATAATCGTAAACCCCTCTGCAGGCTCGCCGGATGGTACCGTTCCGTTGCAAATTGCTTAGCGTTTTATCAATAACCCCGCGATTGGCTACATCAAGAAAATCTTTTGCCGAAAACGCCCAACCCCTGCCATGGCCGTATATTCTCGCAATAACTTGTTGTTTAGCATCTTGCATTACCTGTATCCACCATGTTAATTCAGAAAAACATACCCCATTTTTCTGAACATACAAAAAGCCGTCTGGCATTATTTCTGTCAGAAATGAGTAAGCCCGTTTCTGACAGGTCGCTTCATGCGACCAATGCCCAATCCAGCAAATGTTTTCTACTTCCACGCATCGTGCTTCCTCCTTTTATGTTAGTAAATAGCAACTCTTCATAACTTGATCGCTTTCAGTAATCCGGTTCTGGCCTCTTCGGAGAGTTCACCGACTTTGTGCGGTTCACCGTATTCTCCGATTTTCAATCCGTCGAATACCGTACCCCAGTAGATAAGGGAGAAGATTATTCAAAGCACAACGCCTATACCGGAAGCGTCGATTCCGGACAGTTCCGATTTCGGCGACAAATCAGCAATCTAACGTATCAGAAAGTACCCGCAACCCCAGTAACGCGCTTTCCTTAAATCACTTCCAACGGCTTAGCCGCAATGCTTTAGATTTCGTGAAAAAGTTTCTCGACGCTGACCCGGAAGTCCAGCAGTGGGCCACCACTTGGCCCAAGGACAAGCTGGTGCGATGTGGCCAATAAATTACCTGGATTCACCGATTCAGGAATTAGTCAATGTCCAGGGGCCATCTTAGATTCCGGCGATACTCATTCGATTTTATAGGTAGGAACAAAACAAATAATGGAGGTGATAAAGAAAACGGCGAATAGACCTGCACATGGCCGCAGATATGGGTAAAACTCTGCAGGCCGTTGTTAATAATCGCCGTGTTTCTGTTATCATTTCAGTAAGACAAACAGCATCAACAGAAACAGACAAGGACAAATCCAATGAAAAACATCCCCGATTCGGAACTCGAAAAGGCGCTGGGACAGGAGCCGTATCAGCATATAAAAAAGCTGGGGTATCTGAAGAATCATCTTGAGGCGCCCCGTCCCAGAACGGACTGTGACACATTCGAGTTCCTGCTGGAGCAACTACCTGCTGCCTGGGAAGTCTGCAGTGTACACTTTACCAACAAACAGGATCAATGCGAAGAACATGATGATCGGGCCAGGACGCTTCATCGGGCCTGGGAGAAGGACAACGGTCGCCCGGCATTCCGCGAATCACTTCTGGAATTACTGGAGGCCAGGGTCAACACCGAGCAGGACTCTCAGGAAAGCCAGTTTAAAAAACGGCTCAGCGACACGGTAAAGCTTTTCGATCTGGATGAGTACGACCGCGAATGCCTTCAGGCAAT
>JAWOEV010000047.1:0-11071 GCA_046482565.1 Lentisphaeria bacterium
TTGCGCCGCAACGACCGGATTTCTTGTGGCACTACAAAACCGACGAATTTTTCATCGGTACTGACATTTTTGTGCTGGGCAGGTTTCGATGATCAACCCCCAGTGATACCACGATGCGCTGCCGTGGCTTTCCCTCCCGGTTACGGTAGGATTCGACCAGCTGCAGCGCTTCTCCCGAGCGAGTTGTCTTAATGCGAAAAAACATAATAAGAACAACATAACCCGAGGAAATATATTGCAAGCCGTTGATTGGCACTACGAGGTTTGAACAGAGCTGCTTTTGTTGCAATGCAAGGACTTATGACACAAAATTTCTCAAAAATTTTGTTTTAGCCCGAATTTTTGCGAAATTCGGGCTAGACCAAGATATCTGATTTGCGAAGAGATACATAATGCCCAATCAAGTTGTCAATCAAAATAAATCTCCGGATTCCCGGGATCGCGAGATTCTGGACTGTGCGGCCCTGGTCTTTGCCGAGCATGGTTATCGCCATACGGATGTCCAGGAGATTGCCAATCGCCTGGGGGTTGGGAAAGGGACCGTTTATCGGCGGTTCGCGACGAAGGAAACTTTATTTTTGGCGGCTGTTGATTGGGGCATGCAACAGCTTGACAGGCGGGTTAAAGAGGTTTATGAAGCCGGGAAGGATGATCCGTATCAAGCGATAAAGGCAGTGTTTCATGAGTATTTATCATTCTTTGATCAGAATCCGGAGTTTGTTGAACTTTTTAGCCTGGAACGAGCGGAGTTCAAAGATCGGAAAAAGCCTACCTATGCAATCTATAAAGAAGCGAATGCCGCCGACTGGATTGCGGCCACTGAACAGTTGATGGATAAGGGGTGTTTCAGGAAGCTGCCGGTTGAGGATGTCATGGAGGTGGCGAACAATCTTCTTTACGGGACGATTTTTACCGGCGTTTTTTCCGGACAACGGCGGCCGATGGCTGAAAAAGCGGATGTAATGCTGGATGTTTTAATGAACGGTCTTTTAAGTGAGCCGCGAAAACAGTAACATGAGAGCAGGATAAATATGCGACGTCTTAAAGTTTATATATTTGCCGTGACAACGGTTGTGAGTTTTTCGGGGTGCGTTGTCATCCCCCCTTCGGTCCCGGAGTATAACCCCGCGGAACTCTCGGCTCCGCGCCCCCTGATTCAGGAACTGGACAAGGTGGCGACCCCGCCGGAAGTGCAGGGCAGTTTGGGGGTGGAGGATTGTGTGCAGCTGGCCTTCAGCAACCGCCGGGCTTTGTCTCTGGCTGATCGGCTGGTAGCCACTAATCTGGCCCGGGCGCGTGAAATTGTAGCCGAAGATTATCCCAAATTAACCGGTGGTGTTAACTGGCAGGGGCGCAGTAATGATGCAACCGTTTCCGGGATCGGTGATCGTACCTATACCTCGACCTCGGTTGAGTTGAGTGTGCCGATTTATGATTTCGGAAGGACGAGCAACAGGGTGCGGGCCCAGCGGTTATTGGCCGATGCGGCCGGGAGGGATGCGGAGCGCTTGCGGCAGGAAGTCAGGCTGGCGGTCAGTCAGACATACTTTCAAGTCTTGCGGGCTCTTAAGGAAAAGCGGGTGATTGAACAGTCAATAGCGGTCTTGGAGGAGCAGTTGCGCATCGCACGGGACTATCTGGATCAGGGGTTAGTGGCGAAGAATGATGTTTTGGCGGCCGAGGTGCAGCTGGCCGAAAGGCGGCAGAGCCTCATTCGGGCTCGTAACGACGTAAGAGTGGCGTTGTCGCGTTTAAATCGGCTTGTCGGTCTGCCGGTAACTCATGAAACCCGATTGCAGGATGTGCTCGATGTAGAACCCTGGCACGGTTCACTCACGGCTTTATTCAAAACGGCTCTTGAACAACGGGCTGATCTCGCCGCCTTCCAGCAGCGCGTGGATGCCGCGGTTCGTACCTATCAGTCCGGCGGGGCTGAGTACGCCCCGGATATAGAGGCTTTCGGTCGCCATGACTACAACTCAGACGGTTCGCTGGTCAACCAAAGCTGGAGCACGGTCGGTATCGGAATCAGTCTGCCTTTCTATCAGGGCGGGGCGCGTGATGCCAAGCTGGCCCGGTTGCAGGACGAAATCCTTAATGCCGTTGAGCGCCGGGACATGCATAAAGATGATATACTGCTTGATGTCAAGGACGCCTATTTACGATTGGCAAACGCCAGAGAGCAAGTGCCCGTGGCCGGAAAACGTATTGAATTGGCGCTTGAAAACCTGGAGGTGACTCGGGATCGCTATAGCCAGGGTTTGGTTACGCAGACCGATGTTCTCGCGGAGGAAAACAGATTGATAAGCGCCCGGTCTGATTATTTTAGTGCGCTGTACGGTTACCACCAGGCAGTGGTGCGTTTACGAAACGTAATTGGCGGTCCCCTCCCGAATTCCAGCCAGATGTCAGATAAAAAAGAAAAGGAATAAAGGATGAGTAGAATTTTAAATAAGTTTTATCGCCGCGCGCCAAATGTTCGGGGCTTTCCTGATTCGCATGCCGGTTTTCTGCAGTTCATCTGCCTTGCTTGTTTAGGGTTATTCCTGCTGGCGGGGTGTAAGCAGGAAAAAGCCTCAGCGGAAAAGAATGGCCGGCGGCAGGAAAAGGGTGCACCGGTAACCGTGTGTACGGTCAAAAAACGTGCTTTTGAACAGAAGGTGCCCGGTATCGGTACGCTTGAGGCCCGGCAAACCGTTGAAGTGCGGCCGGAGGTGACCGGAACGCTGAAAGATATTGCTTTTGAAGAAGGGACGCGGGTAAAAGCCGGTACACTCCTTTTTAAAATTGATGACCGTAAATTACAGCAGCAGAAAGCCTCCGCGAAAGCCCAGATGACGGCCGCCCGGGCCCGCCTGAAAAATGCCCGTCGTAATTACCGTCGGTTGCAGACTTTGTATAAACGGGATTCAGTTTCCGAGGATGAACGGGATACGGCTGCGACAACCTTTGAGACGGCGAAGGCGGAACTGGAGCACTGGAAGGCCGAGCTTGCCCTAGTCAATGATCGCCTGGACGATACTTCTATAAAAGCTCCGTTCACCGGCATTGTCTCCGATACGCTGGTGGACCCGGGGGATTTTGTGGACGTCGGTGATCATCTTGCAACGGTTTATCGGACAGATATCATCGAGATTTTATTTTATGTACCAGAGACCCACCCGGGTCAAATTAAGGCGGGCCAGGAGGTGAATGCAGGGATGGATGCCTATCCCGACGAAAAATTTACGGGAACCGTGTCGTATGTGGCCCCCAATATTATGCCCAGTACCCGGGGCTTGCTTATCAAGGCGGAAATTGACAACCAAAATGGCCGCTTACGTCCGGGGGCGTTTGCTCGGGCTGCCGTTATCGTTAATCGGCGGGAAGCTTCTCCGTACGTCCCTGAAGACGCTCTGGTTCCGGTGCGCGATGGTTACATTGTTTATGTGGTAAACGAAAACACTGTCAACAAGCGGAAAATAAAAATCGGCTTAAGAGATGGTGTTTTGGTGGAAATCCGCAGCGGTTTGGAAGGTGGTGAGACCATAGTTAAGGGCGGCCAGTTAAAAATTTCCGACGGAAGTAAAGTTGTCATCAATGAACGGATTGACTGTTCCCCGGATGCAGCACCGGAGAAGCGGAACGGGGAAGATGCAAGCACGGAAGGAGCATAAGCCGTTATGATTTGGAATTTTTGTATACGACGTCCCGTCCTGACCATTGTCCTGTTCCTGATTATGGCTATCTTCGGGGTTTACGGCTATCAGCAGATGCCGGTCCGGGAAAATCCCGATGTTGAGTTCCCCATCGTCAGTGTCAATGTCGTACTGCCCGGCGCCGAACCCGAGGTCATTGAAACCGAGATCATTGAGCCGCTTGAAGAGGAAATCAATACGGTTGAAGGGCTGAAAGAACTGACTTCCACCGCCCGTGAACAGGTCGGGACTATCGTGGCGGAGTTCGAACTCTGGCGGGATATTGATATTGCGGCCCAGGATATTCGGGACCGCGTTAATCGGGCTCAGCGCGAACTTCCCGATGATATTGAAGCCCCCATAGTTCAGAAAATGGACCCCGGGTCCCGCTCCATTATGTGGATTACTCTTACCGGTGATGAGCGCTGGGATCGAATCCGGATGAGTGAATATGCTGATACGGACCTCAAGGAGCGGTTGCAGGGGTTGCGCGGGGTGGGGCAGATTATGATAGGGGGCGAGCGCAAGTATGCGGTACGCCTCCAAGTCGATACGGATAAATTGGCCGCCCATCATCTTACCATTGGGGATGTCATCCGGACCGTCGAGGAGAATAATGTCGATATTCCCGCCGGGCGCGTCGAAAGTAAACGCCGCGAGTTCCTGATCAAAACCCAGGGACAGTTTGCCTCGGCTGAACCGATTAACAATCTTATTATCACTTCACGCGACGGGGCACCAGTACGCATTAGAGACGTCGGCCGAGCCGTTGACGCCGTCGAAAACGACCGGCAGTTAGCGCGCTTTAACGGTAGGCCGACAGTCGGGATCGGGGTTATTAAGCAAAGTGATGCCAATATGGTTGAGTTGGCTGACTCCGTACGTAAAAGAATCGAGGAGATTGCCAAAGATTTTCCGCCGGGCTTGGAATACACCATTGTGACGGACGATTCGGTTTATGTGCAGGAAAGTATTAACGATTTGCTGATAACAATTTTTCTGGCGACCGGCTTGGTCGTCCTGGTTGTCTTGGCCTTTCTCCGCAACGGTCGGGGGACATTGATTACCACTATTGCCATCCCCACCTCGCTTATGGGGGGACTGGCGCTGATGTATGTCCTCGGTTTCAGCCTTAATACATTGACCTTGCTCGGATTAATCCTGGTCATAGGTATCGTCGTTGACGATGCCATTGTGATTTTGGAGAGCAGTTACCGGCACGTCGAAAAAGGAGCGTCGGCCATGCCAGCCTCGCGGACGGGTACCACTGAAGTAGCATTTCCGGCTATCGCCAACAGTCTTGCATTAGCTGCAGTTTTTATTCCTGTAGCCTTTACGGCGGGCCTGATCGGGCGCTACTTTTTCGAATTCGGTTTGACTGTTGCCGTCACCGTTTTTACCTCAACTCTGACTGCCCTAACTCTGGTTCCGATGCTCTGCTCCCGGGTGCTGCGGGCACCGGAAAAACACAACGTAGTATTTCGCTTCTCAGAGAAACTGTTTACGGGGCTCGAGTCTGTGTACAAGGTGTTTCTGAATGCGGCCTTGCGGTTTCGCTGGTTAACGGTCTTGATCGGTATAAGCGCTTTGGCCGCGGGCCTCTTCTGTTTTAAACAGTTGAGTACCGAGTTCGCTCCGGACGTGGATCGCTCGGAGTTTATGATTTCCTTCGAAACGCCGGAGGGTTCCACCCTTTCTGAGACCCAAAAATACTCCGATAAAATTGAAGAAGTCCTCAGTGATACTCCGGAAGTCGAACATTTCATGCTGATTATCGGTCTGTCGCGCGGCGGCCCCGGCAAACCCAGTAATGGTTTCGTCTTTGTCCGGCTGACTCCTGAGAACACGCGCGACCAACATCAGTCAGCGGTAATGCAGGATGTCAGGGGGAAACTGGGAAGGGTTGCTGGCGGCAATGCCTATGTCCTTAAGCCGTCAATGGGGCCGAGCGGCGGGGCTCCCCTGCAAATCGTTATTCAGCACAGTGAAGTTGATGCTTTAGCAAACGAACAGGAGCGCGTGATGAACTGGATGCGCGGGCAACCCGAGTTTGTCGGCGTTAACTCTGACCTTAAACTCAACAAGCCGCAGATTGATGTCAGGATCAAACGCGATAAGGCTTCAGAAGCAGGCATCAGCGTTGCCGATATTGCCAATACAATGCGATTTCTGTTCGGCGAGCCGGACATCTCAAAAATCGAGCGTGGTAGCGAACGTTATGATATTCTCACTGAGACCGCTGGCCGGGGTGAAATGACCCCCGGGGAATTGAAGGATATATATGTGCGCGGCAGCCAGGGCCAGCTGATTTCTCTCGGCAACCTGATTACCATCAAGGAGACGGTCGGTCCCAGCGAAATTCACCATTTCAACCGGCGGCGCGCGGTAACTATTTCCTCTTCCAATCCCCCCGGAGTTGCCTTGGGAGACGCGCTTAGCAAACTGGAGAATTATCTGAATCGAACCCTGGGGGATGACTTCAGTCACACTGTCTCCGGAATGGCCCAGGATTTCAAGGAGTCGTTTTATTATCTGAGCATAACCCTTATTTTTGCCGTCGTTTTTATCTATCTCGTGCTGGCGGCGCAGTTTGAATCTTTTCTGCATCCGCTCACGATTCTTATGGCTCTGCCGCTGGCCAGCGTCGGTGCCTTCGGGTCTCTCTGGGCGTTCGGTATGACGTTCAATATTCTGGCCTTCATAGGCTTAATCATGCTGCTGGGCATCGTTACCAAAAACGCCATCTTGCTGGTTGACTATGCAAATGTCCTCAGAGCCCGCGGTCGTTCGCTGTTTGAAGCGGCCGGGGAAGCGGCGGAAACCAGGTTTCGCCCGGTGCTGATGACAGCCGTCTCAACCATCTTGGGGATGCTGCCCATCGCCCTCGGATTCGGGGCCGGTGGCGAGGCGAGGGCACCCCTCGGGGTTTCGGTGTCCATGGGGATGGTATCAGCTACCCTGCTTACGCTGGTGGTTATTCCGGTTGTATACACACTGTTCAGCCAGCTTCAGGATTGGCTGACAAGGAGTTTTCGCTAATGTCTAAATTTCTGCACATTACTTTTCATTTTGAATATACTGACCAAGTCGAACGCATCTTGGACGACAACGGGATAAACGACTACATACGGGTTTCGATGATTGAGGGCAGGGACTGCGACGGCAAGCATTACGGCACCCAGGTATACCCCGGCAACAGTTCGGTGATCCAGGCCGTGGTCGATGATGACAAGCTTGACGCGGTAATGCAGGGATTGAGAGAATTCAAGCAAGCCAAGAATACCCGCCACCACCTCCAGGCACTCGTACTGCCGGTCGAGCAAGAGCTTTAACCCGGCCATTGCATGAAAAAAAACAAATCTGCAATACTGTTGCTTCGTGCAAAAACCGGATTAACCGGAAGTTCTTAAGTTTGTTCCCGTTCCGGTGTGCTGATGCGTCCCCAGCAGCGTATGGTGTCCCCGACTACCAGCAGTGCCAATATGAGCAGAAGCGCGCAGATACTGCCGATCAGGAACTGTTTGTTTGGCCCCAGCAGGTTTTGCTGTATAAGCTGGATCAGCATAGTGAAAGTTGTAGCGAGCATGAAGAGCATCGGCAGCAGTACGTATACTTTGCGTTTACCGGTTTTGGCGAACCAGATAAAGACGACCAGCAGGGCCATAGCGGCAAGCAATTGATTGGTGGTGCCGAATACCGGCCAAATATATTGCCAGGCCGGGATAAAATGTCCCGCCTGTTGAGGATCGGGGAAGCGCATGAAAACGATTATAGCGGGGAGTATCAGGGTGGCGGCACTTGAAATGAAGCGCCAGTTCTTGTGCCGTAAACCGAAAAATTCTTCGAAGATAAATCGGCTTAGACGGGTTCCTGTATCCAGGGTAGTCAGCAGAAAAGTGCTGATGGCCAATAACCCGAACTGTTGACCGTATTTAGCCGGAATATGAAGTGTTTCCAGAAAAGCCCCAATACCGGCGCCGAAAACTTTGGTCGGCGGTTGGTTTAAAATATCGGCTCCCTGGGCCACAATCATTACCCCGGCCAGAGCGATCAATCCCAAGGCCCCTTCCACAAGCATGCCGGCATAGGCAACCGGCAAAGCATTGCGTTCTTTGTTAAGTTGTTTCGAGCTGGTACCTGAAGCGACTATGGAGTGAAAGCCGCTGACCGCTCCGCAGGCTACGGTGATAAACAGCAGTGGGAAAATAAAACCGGTATGCCCCCCCATATCTTTCCAGGCACCTGTCCACGCCGGAAATTCCAGCGCTACATGCCCGGTAACGCCAGCCAGTACCAAGCCGATACCCCCGCCGAGCAGGCACGCATATAGCAGAAAGCTGGATAAATAGTCGCGCGGTTGCAGAAGTATGTAAACCGGCGTGATCGAGGCGATATAGCAGTAGGCCAGAAGTACGATGCACCAGGTATATTTCGGCCCTACATAAAAAACCGGTAGCAGTTCACCGCGCAGTGGAATAAAGGTGCTGATTATTAAGGCACCGAAAACCAGGGGAACAAATATCAGCGTCGCCCATTTATAGGATAATTTCAGCTGCCGCACGGTTAGGCCGAAGAGTAGAGCGATCCCGACATAAAAAAGCGAGGCGGTGGCTACTGCGCCTCCGGTTTCAGCTTCGGCTTCCACCGCCGGAGCAAACGTGCCGGCCGTTAGATCTAGAAAGACAATGAGTACATATACCAAGGTAAACCAGATAAACGCCAGGAAGACACGATACGTCACCGGACTCAAGTAATTCCGGCACAATTCCGCAATCGAGCGGCCCTTATGGCGGAGGCTGGCCATCATCGCGGTATAGTCGTGGACACCACCGACAAAGATGGAGCCGATGACAATCCACACCAAGGCAGGCAGCCAGCCAAACCAGATACCGGCGAGGATAGGGCCGACAATAGGCCCGGCACCTGCTATTGAACTGAAGTGATGGCCGAAAAGTACCGGAGTGTGCGCCGGTACGTAATCTACGCCGTCCGAGTATTCGTGGGCCGGTGTCTGACGGTCTTCCTGAACGCCAACCCAGCGGGTAAGGAACCCGCCGTAAACAAAATATCCGACGGTCAGCAGTGCACAGGCAATTATGAAAATCAGTGCGAGAACCATAAGAAAATACTCATCTTTAATGTTGTAGTGTTTTGCTGTCCCGCATAACCCTTCAGCGGTGATCAATAACATGACTCTTACTTACTTTACTTTATTGCGTCCCTATATCATTTCCAGAGCAAAAACATTGTCTGGCATTTTCCTGACGGTCGATGCTAAGTCCGACAAACTGGTTCTTCACGGTTTTCTGTAAAATGACCTGGCTCGCGATTAGGAAATATTGAATATTAAATTCGAATTCAAAATTCAGAATTCAAAATTTTACACCCCTATGGGCATCGGTCTTCTGGCGCTCGGCATCCGCGAAATGCGACAAGGATGCGTAGGCATCGCTTAACGTATTTCGCGGCCACCGTGCATACAGAATACCGGTGTCAAATGCAAAGATGTGATGCTGTTGCTTCGCCCTCCGGGTGAAAAATGAGATTATGCACCGGGTTACAAAGTGTAACTTTATAACAAGCGGTATAAGCCTTTGGTATTCATATACATATCCCGCATAATCTCATTTTTTATGCAATGTTAGGGCTAGGGGTTTGCATGATTGTTTGGGGATAGTTATTGTAAGCCACCTGCTGAGTTGCATAACATTGTCGAGTACAAAATTCTACGGACAAAGATTATGGCGGAACATTTCAGTGAATCCGAAGGACTCGTTACCACTAGTAGTATGAACCAAAATGACTTCCTCATTGTCAGTACGGTGTCGGATGATCCGTTCGCGATTGATGTCGCGCATTTCTTCGGACAACAAGCCGAGATTGCCGATCTCATCGCTCTGAAGCGCTTTGCCAATACCGAATTCTGCCCGCGGTTCATCAGCGATGAAAGTGATTTTGAGAATATCGGCATGCGCCTCCAGGGGAAAACCGTGGTCATTGTCTCGTCGTGTTGTGGTACTCATACGCGGAATGCAAGAGCTATGCGAACCTGCCTGACGGCGCGGGCGGCCAAAGATAACGGGGCGAGTCGCGTTATCCTTATTGAGCCGGATTTGTTTTACAGCGCCCAGGACCGCGGACCGCAACCGGAGCATGGCGAGGTCAATTTTGAACGCTCGGCGCAAGATTATAAAAAGTTTGACGGACAACCGTTTTCAGCGCGCCTCTATGCCGACCTCCTGAAGGCCAGCGGCGTGGATGGCGTTGTGACCGTCCATAACCACTCGATTTCGGTACAGAAAATCTACAATGACATTTTCACCGGAAAATTTCATAATCTTACCCCGTCTATTCTGTATGCTAATTTTCTGAATCAGGAAAATGTAACCGGTTTTAACGGTGGTTCAGGTGGGTTGGTGCTTTGCGCTCCGGACGCTGGCGCAGCCGGGTTTGTCAAAGAGGTCTATGCCGAAATGGAGCGTGAAAATGCGCGGATGCTGATAGCTCCGGAAATCGGCCTTTTACTGATGTCCAAAAATCGCTTCGGTGAGCGCCACGTGGAAATCCAGCCAGCTCCGGAGTCGCCGATGCAGATTGACGATATACAAGGGCGTACCGTGGTTGTCTTTGACGATATGGTCCGTACCGGGGGGACCATTTCTGAATGCTGCCACAGATTGAAAGAGGCGGGGGCGAACAAGGTGGTCTTTGTGGTCACCCATTTCTATTCGTCCGACGAAGTTAAGGAAAACCTTAATACGCCGGCTATTGATGAGATCGTCACCTCCAATACTTTGCCAGCGGTGCTCAACCGGGATATGCAGGGCCGGTTGCGCAAAAAAATGCTGGTCCTGAAAATCGAGAAATGGATTGCCAGCTATCTAACCCAAAAGTTGTCCGGGGTTCCGATTCGCGATGGCAAACCGCTTTATGCTATTGATATGTCCTCTAAAAACCCGCGGGCACAGTAAGACCGTCCGCGAAAAGGCCTGGGCTTGGCTGTTGAGTTCAAAACGCCGCCGCCGAGCTTGCCCCGGTGGAGCGAACGTTTTGGGAAAAAGACAAGCGCCGCACATTTCCCCAAACTTTCGCACCACTGCCGCAAGGACAGTGGAGGTGTTTGATCTCAGAACAATGGTGCATGAGGTTAACAGATTACTTAATTATTGCAAACTTACCGGTTTGCACATGCCCTGAATCTAAATCTTTTACCGAGTAAAGCGCAGACTTCGATTCCTTCTGGGCAGAAATCATGTCCGAGGTTAATGACATTCCGCTGAACGCCGAAGTCAACCACATCTCGTGGAGATCGACGGACGAAGTCGACGTGTACGAGATTCACTATGACAGTCTCGATAATGTACGCATCTCTGGGTGGTACTGCGTTCCCAAAG